>JAFDDL010000083.1 GCA_019310865.1 Deltaproteobacteria bacterium
GTGTATCTGTCGGATGGGTCCCTGGTGCGTCTCGATGCGGAAACGACCATCGTCGAAAACTTTACCAAAGCCTTGCGCCGGGTTGAACTGGAAGTGGGACGCGCATCTTTCGATGTGGTTCACGATTCGGCACGCCCCCTTGAGGTGGCTGCCGGAACGGTGGTGGTGCGCGCACTCGGTACCCGTTTTAATGTCTCCAAGGGAAAAAAGGGTAAAGTTATTGTTGCCGTCATTGAAGGAAGCGTTGAGGTGAACGAGAACGGCGGCGAATCGCCCACAACCGCCCCCAAATCACTGTTGGCCACGGCCCCAGCGCCCCAGGCGCCCGGAACAGATTCGACGCCCGCTGAGCAAACCGCCTCCGCCAGGGTGCTGCCCCAGGTGCGACCGGTGAAAAAGGTTCTGGTTTCCGGGCAACAGATCGTTGTTGATACTAAAGAAGCGTCGGTTGAAATCGCATCTGTGGATATTGAAAAGGCTGACGCCTGGCAGACCGGCAGGCTTTATTTTCAGACAACCCCATTGATAGATGTGCTAGGTGAAGTCAATCGCTATATGCAAAATAAGCTCATCATTGAAGACAAGCGGCTGGAAACAATTCCCATCACCATGAATTTCAACATCAAGCATCGGAAAAACTTCATCCGTGCCCTTGAAGGGGCCATTCCCATCCAAACCAGGTTT
The DNA here is from genome assembly GCA_019310865.1 of Deltaproteobacteria bacterium. Next base: position 685 of record JAFDDL010000083.1, read on the forward strand.
ACGTCCAGCGGCCGGATCTTGCTGACCATGCGCGATTAGGGCTTGTTTATTCAAACCGGGCCCCTTACTTTTGCGCATCCATCAATGCCCGCCCCTTGTCAAAGGCGATCATGTTCAAGTCCTTGAATTTAGGCGGCACCCGATTGGCCACCACCTCTTTCCACAGATCCACCGGCAGGTCGAGCAAGGTGGAGGTCGCAGAGAGCAGAAGGGTGTTGACCAGGCGTGGGTTTCCGAGTTCTTCGGCCATGGGAAGCGCGTCGAGAAGTACCGGCGAATTGGACCGGGCCTTGATGATCGCCTCGGCGTCCTCGGGATACTTCCCGCTTCCGGAAGATACGGCCGGTGGAACAATACGCTGCAGGTTGCTGATTACCCGGCCTTCGGGTTTTAAAAAGTGAATCCATCGAACCGTCTCGGCAAGCTCAAATGACAGGAGGATGTCGGCATCGCCCTCCTGGATCAGCGGAGAAAATACTTGCCGGCCGTAGCGCACATGACTTGTCACCACGCCGCCGCGCTGGGACATGCCGTGTATCTCGCTTTTCTTTGTGTCAAAGCCGCCGCTCATGGCAACATCACAGAGAATCTCACTGGCCGTGATGACACCCTGACCACCGGTACCGACGATGAGAATATTTTTAATGCTGTTATTTTGCTGGGTCATTTTCAATCTCCTGAAACATCTATGATGGCATTTTTTATAATAACGCGCGTCTCAAAGTTCATTCGGCCTCGATGTGCAATTGGTAAATGGCTCCGGGCTTGCAAACCTGCTCGCAAACCGTACAGCCACGGCAAATACTGGGGTCAATGATTGCATACCGGCGTTCTTTTTTGTTGTCTTCCGCGGGAATGACATCTCCCGGTGCAATGGCCGGACAACCGATTCGCAGGCACATGCCGCAGCCGGTGCATTCATCGAGATTCACCTGGCGAACCTTTTCGGGGTCTTGGCGCAGCAGTTGAATACAGGGCTCCCGGGTGATAAGCACGGACGGCCCGTCAAAGGCCGCTTCTTCCTTGAGCGCCTTGATGGTGCCATCCAGATCGAATGGGCCGATTTCCCTTGCCCGTTCAACACCCAGCGCCTCGACCAGCTTGAGCAGATCCACCGCATAGGTGTCCTCGAGCTGGAGGGTCTTGCCGGTACCGGGATTCTGCTGACCGCCGGTCATGGCGGTGATACGGTTGTCCAGGATGATCACGTTGACGTTACTCTTGTTGTAGATAACATCCAGGAGACTGGTGATGCCGGAATGAAAAAAAGTGGAATCACCCAGAACCGCAAATACGGGTCGCTTATCGTCGATCCCCACCTTTTCAATGGCCTTTGCCGTGCCATGGGCCATGCTGATGCTGGCGCCCATGCACAAGGTGGTGTCAACGGCCTCGAGGGGGGGCAGCACGCTCAAGGTGTAACAACCGATGTCCGAATGCACAATTCCTTTGAGTTTTTTAAGGGCTGTAAACAGACCGCGATGGGTGCAGCCGGCGCACATAAGCGGCGGCCGAGGCATGTCGGCGCCCTCGGGCCGGCTAACGGGCTCTTTGCTCACCGCTTCCAGCACGCCGGCCTGCTCAAAGCCCCGGGCCACCAGATCAGGTGTCAGCTCACCCAGGCGGGAGAAATACTCCTTTCCCGATACGGTGATGCCCATGATTTTAATTTCATCCTCCATGTATGGTTCGAGCTCTTCGACCACGAAAAGCCGGTCCACCTTGGAAGCAAAGTCCTTAATCTTATTTTCCGGCAGCGGATATGACATGCCGATCTTCAGAACCGACGCATCCGGCAAGATCTCTTTGACATACTGATAGGAAATGCCGTTGGTGATGACGCCCACCTTACGATCGGCCCACTCGATGCGATTTAGTTTGGTCTCTTCCGTCAGCGTTTTGAGTTTCTCCACACGCTGCACCACCAGGGGATGGCGCTTGATGGCGTATGCCGGAATCATGACGAATTTCCGGGCATCACGGCTGAAGCCTTCCGGCGCTTTGGTGTCATTGGACGCATCCGGATCGAAATGGACAATCCCTTTGGAATGGGAGATGCGGGTGGTCATTCGAAGCATGGTCATGGTGTCGTATTTTTCAGAAATATCCAGGGCGACGCCCACCATATCCCGGGACTCCTGGCTGTCGCTGGGCTCGAGCATGGGAATCTGCGCCAGACGTGCATAGTACCGGTTGTCCTGCTCGTTCTGGGAGCTGTGCATCCCAGGATCATCGGCGCACACAACCAGCATGCCGCCCTTGACACCGGTATAGGCCAGGGTCATGAAAGGATCGGCCGCCACATTGAGCCCCACATGCTTCATGGTGGTCATCACGCGGGTCCCGGTCATACTGGCGCCGGCCGCTACCTCCATGGCCACCTTTTCGTTTGGCGCCCATTCCGCATAAATCCCTTCGTATCGGGCAAAATTTTCCAAAATTTCCGTACTCGGCGTTCCAGGATAGGCGCTGGCAATTTTCACGCCGCTCTCAAAAGCCCCCAATGCAACCGCTTCGTTGCCTGAAAGAACCTTCTGTTTCATTGCATGTTACCTCGTTATATGGGTTTCGGCATGGTTAAATTGTCAAAATAACCGATTTTCACAGCCATGTAAATTGAATATCTGAATTTTACATATACTTAATTAAATTATCGTCTTTTGCTATATTATATTAGGCATATTGTCAAGTATTAATTATTTTATTTTTTAATTGATTCTTTATCCGGAATTATATATTAAGAATAAAATCGGGTTAAAATGAATATTATTCGTCAGATTTCAATTATTGTTAATTATAATTAAGCTCCGGGGTACCAAAAGGGATTCGACATGAAGCTCGATGAAACCGACAAAAAAATATTGGACATTATTCAGGCTGACGGCCGCATCACGAACGCAAAGCTTGCGTCGACCATCGGCATATCGCCCCCGGCCATGCTGGAACGCGTCAGGCGCCTGGAGTCGTCGGGCATTATCTCAAAATATGTGGCGCTCCTGGATCGAGACAGAATCGGCCTGGGCGTCATGGCCATGGTGACCATATCGCTGGCGATTCACCAGCTGCCATCCATTAAAAGCATTGAAAACAAGATTCTGGAAATGGATGAGGTCCTGGAATGCTATCAAACCTCCGGGTCTGAAGATTATATCCTCAAGGTCGCCCTGAACGACATTCGGCAATTCTCGGATTTCTGTTTCCAGAAGCTGGCCACCATTCCCGGTGTTCAGAACATTAAGTCGTCATTCATCATCTCCACGGTGAAAAGCACCACCCGGCTACCGGTGAAGGCCCAGCGGTAATTATTTCTTCTGATTCTGCCGCTCGATCCACCGGTACAACGAATCCCGATACCGGTACGCCAGGAACACAATCACCAGGCATGCCAGACACAACACGGCCAGCAGCGAATAATTCTTCTCGTAGAGCGATGCGCCCTGAAGGCTCAGCATGAGGGTGCCGGGCATACGGCCAATAGCCGCCAGCAGGATAAACACGCGAAGCGGGAGTGTGCTCAGCCCTAAAAATAGGGACAGATAATCTTTGGGAAATCCGGGAATGATAAAGAAGATGAATACAACCACGGCGCCCTGGTGCCGGAGAGCGAAATCAAGCTTGTCCATGTACTTGACCGGAATGAGTTTCCGGATCCAGCGCCTTCCCAGGAAACGTCCGATCTTGAAATTGATCAGGGAACCCAGCGTCAATGCAATGCTTGAATAGATAAAGCCTGGAAGGGTTCCAAACAGATACCCGCCAATAAAGCCGGTGGCTTCTCCCGGAACCGGAGCAAATATAACCTGCAGCACCTGAATTCCCATGAAGGCCGGCGGGGCACCGATCCCGAATTGGGTGATAAAAGCCCGGCTCTTTTCCCGATCCGAAAACACGTCATAGGCGTTGGCCGCCGCCGCCGCGATCGCCTCCCGGAAATGGTAAATGAGGGCCGCACATAGAATCGCTGCAATAACGATACAAACACGCCGGCCCGTGAAAACTCGATTCATCCGCATTCTACCCAGCCGCTCCGCTCAATGCAGCCACAGCCGGAAGGATTTTGCCTTCGAGCAATTTTAAGAATGCGCCGCCACCGGTTGAGATATAGCTGACCTGCCCGGTCTTTCCAGCCTGGTGCAGGGCGGCATCGGTATCGCCGCCTCCCACAATGGTCAGGGCGTTGGACCCGGCGATGGCGTTGGCCATGGCCAGGGTACCGCTGCTGAAGGCGTCAATCTCAAACACGCCCATGGGCCCGTTCCAGACAATGGTTTCGGCATTGTCCAGCGCCTGGGCGTAGACCATGGCAGTGGCCGGGCCGATATCCAGAATCATTCGATCGTGGGGGATTTCCTGAATCGGAACGGTTTTAACGACAGCCGCCGCATCGAGCCGGTCGGCAACAACAGCATCCACCGGCAGGTAAAATTTCACTCCCCGCTCCGAAGCGGTCTTCATCAGATCCAGGGCCGACTGCGTCAAATCCGTTTCCACCTTTGAGGCACCCACCTCAAAGCCGTGGGCCATGAGAAAGGTATTGGCCATGGCGCCCCCGATAAGTACCTTGTCCACATGGGAAATCATGTTGGCCAATGCCCCCAATTTGCTCGACACCTTGGCGCCGCCCACCACCGCCACCAGTGGCCGTTTGGGATCGGCCATGGCGCGTTTGAAATATTCGAGTTCCCGTTCCAGCAGCATACCGCAAGCCGCTACCGGCACATGGGGAACAATGGCAACCACCGATGCGTTTTCCCGATGACACACGGCAAAGGCATCGTTTACGTAGACATCGCATAAACCAGCGAGCCGTTTGGCGAAATCCACGTTATTTTCCTGCTCGGCCGCATGAAATCGAAGGTTTTCCAGCATCAGCACGGATCCGGGACTCATTTTTAAAACAAGCGCTTCCACCGCCGGACCGATGCAATCGGGCGCCATTTGGACCGGCGCATCCAGCAATTCTTCCAGACGCCGGGCAACCGGTGACAGGCTGTACTTGGCCACCACCTGTCCCTTGGGACGACCCAGATGAGAAGCCACGATCAATTTGCCCTGTTGCGCGATAACCATGCGCAAGGTGGGCAATGCCGCCTGGATTCGGGCATCGTCCGTGATCTGCCGGGCATCATCAAGGGGTACGTTAAAATCGACCCGGCAAAAAACCCGTTTCCGGGACATGTCGACTTGTGAAATTGTCTTCATTGGTCTTTCTCTCTGTCATCAGATTTTTCAGCCCGCCGGCGCCGGCGAAAAAACGTCTTTTTCTTTGACCAGCGTTGAAAAAAATTCATCAAACCCGAATCGTAAGCCCGGTCGACCATCTCTTCGCGCACACCAATTCCACTGGGTCGGGACATGGCTGCCCTTAGGCATTCGGTCTTGTCTTTGCAATCCAGGCATTTCGGTGGGGTTTCCCGCAAACCGCGCTCTCCCATGGGAAAGACCGTTTCCAGATCGGCGAAGCATTCGCGGGGCTTTTTTTCCTTTGCATTCATCTGTTTGCATTCACCTGTCAGACCGCTTCAAATTCGGCATTGATGCGCGCGATCATGCCTTGGTCCGCATAGCTGTAGAACCGGCCGTCACCGACAATGAGATGTTCGTGAACCGTGATGCCCATGGTGTGACAGGCAAAAACCAGCCGCCGGGTGAGCGCCGTATCCTCCGGGGAAGGAGAGGGGTCTCCGGAAGGGTGATTATGGGCAAAAATGAGTGCGGCCGCAGCGTTTTGCATGGCCGCCTGGACCACCTCCCGGGGATAAACCGCACTGGCGGTCAAGGTTCCTTCAAAGAGGATATCCGTGGAAATGATTTTATTTTTCGCATCCAGATAGATCGATAAAAAGCATTCCCGCTTTTTATCCCGCAGGGTATGATTCAGGTAGTCGAACACATCCTGCGAATTATGCAGGGGATTTTTTCCGATCACCCGCTTCTGTAGATATCGATCCGCAGCGGCCTTGATCAGCTTGATACCGAAGATATTTTTCGGGCCCAGCCCGTCGACCCGGCACAGGTCGGCATCCGAGGCTTCCATCACCGCCTGCAGGGTTTCAAATCGGTCAAGCGCCGCTTTGGCGGCGTCCTTGCAGTCTTTTCGGGGTGATCCCAGGGTTAGCAGGAGTTCAATGACCTCATAGTCGTGGAACCCGGAAAAACCGGCGTCCATGAACTTCTCCCGCAGTCGCCTGCGATGCCCTTCCCCCTTGTGTGAAACGGTTTTTCCCATAGGCACTCTTTAAAATTCTTCTTTCAGATCCCGGGTCATCAACTGCTGCAATGCCGTTTTGGCGGATAAACCGTCATACAAGACATGATAGATTGCATGGCAAATCGGCATTTCCACATCGATTTTTCTGGACAGGTTGAACACGGATTTGGCCGTCTTCACGCCTTCGGCCACCATTTGCATATCCGAAAGAATTTCTCCCAGGGTATGGCCCTGGCCGATCTTTTTGCCCACCGTATGATTTCGGCTCAAGTCCCCGGTGGCGGTCAAAATCAGATCCCCCACACCCGACAGGCCTGAAAATGTTTCCGGATCGGCGCCCAGTTGGCTGCCGAGGCGTTTGATTTCAGCAAGGCCTCGGGTTATCATCGCCGCCCGGGTATTAAGCCCCAGTTGCAGCCCGTCAATGACCCCGGCGGCCAGAGCAATGACGTTTTTAACCGCTCCGCCCAGCTCAACGCCAATGACGTCCGCATGGGTGTAAGCACGGAAATATGGATTTGAAAACATGGTCTGAACCAGCCGGGCTCGCTCCAAATTTTTGGATGCAACCGTCACAGCAGACGGGACTTTTTTACCCACCTCCTTGGCAAAACTCGGACCGGAAAGAATCACCAGCTGATCGTCGGTCACGCCGGGCAATACTTCTTTAAGCACGCCGGACATGGTCAGATGGGTAACGTTCTCGATTCCCTTGGACGCGGAAATAAGGGTAGCGCCCGGCGACAGGAATGTGGCCATTTTCCCGGCGGTTTCACGCATCACGTGAGACGGTACCACCAGAAGCACGATTTTCTTTCCAGTCACGACATCGCCGAGGTCATTTGAGGGCGTGATGTTATCCGATAGAGGGATTCCCGGCAGAAACCATTCGTTTTTCCGTTTTGAGGCAATCTGTTCCTTGACCTCCGGTTCGTAGACCCACAGGTCCACCGGATATCCGTTTTCTCCCAGCAAATTAGCCAGGGCCGTCCCCCAGCTTCCGCCGCCGATAACGGCGATGGGCATGGTTTGATTCTGTTTTGTCTCCATTTACCTGCACCTTATTCGGTTTCCGTTTCTTCCGGGGTGTCGTCCGGCTCCAGGTCGCCGTCGTTGTTTCCATTTACCTGTTCCGCCAGTACGCCCTGGGTGTTCCGGCTGATCACCGAAATGCCGCTCATGGGCATGCGGATAATTTTCCCGGTGTCGGTCATGAGCATGGCCTCATCGGATTCTTCAACCAACAACAATGAAACCACCATGCCGTTTCGCTCATTGGTTTTGATGGTGATCACGCCCTTACCGCCACGCCGGTGAACCGGGTATTCATCAATGGAGGTGCGTTTTCCGTAACCGTTTTCCGTCATGGAAAGCAGCGTCTGGCCGTAACTCAACACTTCCATTCCCACCACTTGGTCCCTGGGCTCCATGCGCATACCCCGGATACCGCCGGCAACCCGGCCGGTGGTTCGGACATCCGATTCATGGAAGCGGATCGATTTACCCGATGCAGATCCGAGAAACACATTCAGGGTGCCGTCGGTGAGCCGGGCGGCGATGAGTTCGTCGTTTTTGGCAAGGTTCAGGGCGATAATGCCCCCGACTCGCGGGCGGCTGTAATCCATCAGGTTTGTCTTTTTCACCAATCCGTTGCGGGTGGCAAACATGACATGGCTTCCCGGTTCAAACTCCGGAACCGCTAATACGGTGGTCAATCGCTCCGTGGGGCTGAAATCGAGTAGATTAACAATGGCCTTGCCGCGACTGGCACGGCCGGCCTGGGGAATATCATATACCTTGCACCAGTAAACCCGCCCCAAATTGGTAAAAAATAAAAAGAAATGGTGCGTTGAGGCCACAAACATGTGCTGGACGAAATCCTCATCCTTGGTCCCCATGGCGGTCTTGCCTTTACCGCCGCGCCGCTGGCTCTGGTAGAGGGTGATGGGGTTTCGTTTAATATAACCGTCCCGCGATACGGTGACCACCATGTCCTCTTCGACGATCATATCGGCCATGGTGAGCTCCCGGGTCGCTTCGATGATCTTGGTACGCCGCGAATCCCCATAGGTCTCTTTGATCTGGTTCAGTTCGTCTTTGATGATATTTCGAACAAGCTGCCCGCTTTCCAGAATGCCTTTGAGCCGGGCAATGTCTTTTAGTATGTTACGATACTCTTCGAGGATTTTCTCCCGCTCAAGTCCGGTGAGCCGCTGCAGGCGCATGTCGAGGATCGCCTGTGCCTGAATGTCGGTCAGCTCGAAGCGCTCAATCAGCCCGGCCCTTGCCTCACCGGGCGAGGCTGACTTGCGGATCAATGCGACCACCGCATCGAGATTGTCCAGGGCTATTTTCAGCCCCTCCAGAATATGGGCCCTTGCTTCGGCCTTTTTCAAGTCAAACCGGGTTCGCCGGACCACGATCTCTTTCCGGTGGGAGATGAAATGCTCAAGGACCTCCTTGAGTGACAGCAGTTCCGGGCGTTTGTTCACCACCGCCAGAAGGATGATGCCAAAGCTGTTTTCCATCTGGGTCTGCTTATAAAGCTGGTTGATGGTGATCTGGGCCGGTTGATCCCGTTTCAACGCAATCAAGATTCGCATGCCACGCCGATCGGATTCATCACGGACAAATCGAATCCCCTCGATCTGCTTGTTGCGGATCAGCCCGGCAATCTTTTCGACCAGCCTGGCCTTATTGACCTGGAACGGCAGCTCATGGACGATAATCGATTCAGCCTGGGTTTTTTTGTCAACCTCGACGTCATAGCCGGCCCGAATCCGAATGATGCCGCGCCCGGTTCGGTAGGCATCGTATATGCCCTGTGTGCCATGAATAATTCCACCGGTGGGAAAATCGGGGCCCGGAAGATATGCGAGCAGATCGATCCACGTAAGAGAGGGATCATCGATGAGCGCATTGACCGCATCGATGGTTTCACAAATATTATGCGGCGGAATATTGGTGGCCATCCCCACGGCAATTCCGGAAGATCCGTTGACCAGCAGGTGGGGTAGCTTTGCCGGGATTACCAGTGGTTCCTCCATCGATTCGTCGTAGTTGGGGGCGAAATCGACGGTTTCCTTGTCGAGATCCTCGAGCAGCTCGTGGGACAGTTTGCGCATGCGAATTTCCGTATAACGCATGGCTGCCGGGGGATCGCCGTCTACGGATCCGAAATTTCCCTGTCCGTCGACCAGCGGATAGCGCAGTGAAAAGTTCTGGGCCATGCGAACGATGGTATCATATACGGCCGTATCCCCATGGGGATGATACTTACCGATGACGTCACCAACAATACGGGCCGATTTCTTGTACGGTTTGTTATAATCGTTTTTCAATTCGCGCATGGCGAATAAAACCCGGCGATGCACCGGTTTCAACCCGTCGCGCACATCCGGCAGAGCCCGACCGATGATCACGCTCATGGCATAATCGAGATACGATTTTTTCATCTCGCTCTCGATGCTGATTTCAGGAAATTTTTCTACCTGCGTCATAGCTCACCCAATTTAAATATCATCATAGTTTTCGTCAATTCGTTCAAACAATAAGGGGGTTAAGGCGGCAATGAAGACAGGTGGTGTCCATCCGGAAATCACAACCGATTTCCGGATGAATACCGGGCAGGACAATTCCAAGACCGGTGCTACCGACTGACCAAACCGCCTGCCAGGGCAACCAGAAGTACTTCGTAAATGAATACCGGCACGTAATTATGGAAATAACCGTATAAAATTCCACCACCGACAATTGCCGGCACCATGAAAAATACCAAAATGCCCAACCGACGACTGATGCTCATTGATTCCTCCTGTGCGATGCACCCCCGTGGGGTGTAAGCGATATATTCACGGATCTTTTACCAATAACTGCCCGTCATGTAAAGAAAAAAATGGCCAATACTCACCGTTCAATCACCATGGCCATACCCATTCCGCCACCAATGCACATGCTGATGAGGCCTGTTTGATACCCCTTTCGTTTCATCTGGTGAATACAGGTGACCATCTGGCGGGCGCCGGTACATCCGATGGGATGCCCCAGCGAGATGCCGCTGCCAAGCTCGTTGGGCCGGTCGTTTTCGAGACCCAGTTCCCGCAGACAGCCGATTGCCTGGGCAGCAAACGCCTCGTTGAGTTCAATGGTGTCGATATCGGACAGCGCCATGCCCGTTTTCTTCATCACCTTTCGGATTGCGGGCACCGGGCCCAGGCCCATATAAGCCGGATCGAGGCCACCGGCACTGTAAGCTTTGATTTTCGCGAGGGGCTCTAGGCCCAGTTCCGTTGCTTTTTCAGCGCTCATGATCAAAACAGCGGCTGCGCCATCGTTGATACCCGATGCGTTTCCAGCTGTCACCGAACCGCCCTTCTTGAATGCCGGCCGCAATTTGGCCATCTTTTCCAATGTGGTATCCATGGGCCGCTCATCCGTATCAAAGATAATGTCGCCTTTTCTCGACTTCATCACAACCGGAACGATCTCCTGGGCAAACAGGCCTTCGGTGATGGCTGCCCGGGCACGCTGGTGGCTCAAGACCCCCAGCTCATCCTGTTCCTGCCGGGAAATATCATACATTTCAGCTATATTTTCAGCCGTTAATCCCATGTGATAGCCATAAAAAATTTCGTACAGCCCGTCAAAGACCATCAAATCATAGATATCCCCGACGCCGGTCAGCTCCATGCGATGCCCCCACCGGGCCTTGGGAAGCGCCATGGGCGCCTGGCTCATGTTTTCCTGACCGCCGGCGAGAACCACATCCGCCTGGTCGGTCATAATGGCAGAGGCCCCCAATGCGATGGCCTTCAACCCGGAGCCGCAGACCTTGTTAAGGGTGAACGCCGGTGTCTCCTTTGGAATACCAGCCCGTATCATTGCCTGGCGAGCCGGATTCTGCCCCTGGCCAGCCTGCAGTACATTGCCCATGATGACCTCATCGATGGCAATCGGCGCTGCGCCTGTGTCATATTCCGAATTGGCGCTTTCCAGTTCGATGAGCCCCTGCGCTTTGAGCTTATCCGGCGCCAGGGCCGGCATGTCATTGCCGGCAACCGGTTTAAGGCCGGCGCGCTTGAGCACATTCTGCATAACCAGAGCGCCGAGGGTCACAACGGAAGCATCTTTCAAGCCGCCTCCAAAATTACCGACTGCTGTTCGAACACCGGAAACTATCACCGCATCTTTCATGGGATCCCTCCATTTCATTGAATTCAGATAAAATGAGCTCTTTAACATAAAACCAAACGGTGGGTCAATGCGGGGATTGGAAAAAACCGGGATAACGGCATTTAGATTCTCTGAAAACCAAATGCGGTTACTCTTGAGAACCATATGTGTATCATATATAAAAAAGAGAGAATAATATAAGGATTCATCATGTGCCTGATACTCTTTGCTCATAAAGCCCACCCGGAATACCCACTTGTTGTGGCTGCCAATCGGGATGAATTTTACAACCGCCCCACCCGCCCCATGACGTTCTGGCGGAATGACCCGGATCTGCTCGCCGGCCGGGATCTGGAGGCCGGCGGTACCTGGTTGGGCGTGACGCGCAGCGGTCGATTCGCCGCCATCACAAACTACCGAAATCCCAAATCGGTTAATGACAATGCCCCCTCCCGGGGACAACTAGTAACCGATTATCTTGTGGGACATAATTCTCCTGAACACTATCTGGCTCGACTGCGAGGCACCGCAGACCGATACAATGGCTTCAATCTACTGGTGGCAAATTTCGAAGGGTTGTATTTTTTTTCCAACCGAAACGGCCGCATTGAAAAGCTGTCACCCGGCATTTACGGGCTGAGCAATCAATTGCTCGACACCCCCTGGCCCAAGGTGGAAATCGGCAAGGCGGGATTGGTAAAACTGCTGTCAGGTGCCGATTTGCTGCATGTGGAAGACCTGTTTGACCTGTTGGCCCAGCGGCGTCAGGCACCGGATGATCGCCTGCCGGATACCGGTATCGGTATCGAATGGGAGCGTATCTTGTCCCCGCTTTTTATTGAAAGTCCGGACTACGGTACCCGCTCATCGACGGTATTGGTCATGAACAAATCCGGCCGGGTAACCATCGCAGAACGAACATTTGACCCTTTGATCTTGAACAAAAATGAGCCCATAACCCGCCACTTCGCGTTTCAAATCACATAGACGGTTGTTCCTTAATCCGCTTTCACCTTTTCCCACCAGTCCATCCGCTCCCGAATGGTTTTTTCATATCCCCGGTCAACCGGTTCATAATAGGTGTGGTCCTGGATATTTTGGGGAAAATAGGTTTGCGCTGCAACACCGGCCTTCTGATCAGGGTCATATTGATAGCCCTTGCCGTATCCCAGGGATTTCATCAAACCGGTGGGGGCATTTCGGATGTGGTGCGGCACAGGCAATGCGCCGTGTTTTTCAACAGCCTGGCGGGCTTTTTTATAGGCCATGTACGCGCTGTTGCTCTTGGGGGCCGTTGCCAGATAAAGGACCGCCTGGGCCAGGGCCAGTTCGCCTTCTGGAGACCCCAGAAACCGGTAGGCTTCCATAGCGTCCATGGTGACGGTCAGGGCCCGGGGATCCGCATTGCCCACATCTTCAGAAGCAAAACGCACCATTCGCCTGGCAATATAAAGGGGATCCTCTCCGGCCATGATCATGCGCGCAAGCCAGTAGAGGGCGGCATCGGGATCGCTTCCCCGCATGCTTTTATGAAAGGCGGAAATGATATTGTAATGTTCCTCACCCGACTTGTCATAGGCCAGGGCCTTTTTCTGAATGGCCTGCTCTGCATCGGCCAGGGTGATGGTGGTACCGGCAGGCGCATCCGGACCGGATGCGGGTCTAAATGTGACCGTTACTTCCAGGTTGCTCAGCGCCGTTCGCGCATCCCCATCAGCCAGATCGATCAGATGCGCCATGGCCGATGGCGCCAACGTCAGGTTCAGTTTCCCCAGACCCCGCTCGGGATCACGCAACGCCCGCTCAAGAACCATTTGAAGATCCGGGTTCGAAAGGCGCTCCAGGGTAAACACCCGGCACCGGGACATGAGCGCCGAGATCACCTCGAAGGACGGATTTTCGGTGGTGGCACCAATGAGGGTAATCAGGCCGTTTTCCACATGATGCAGAAATGCATCCTGCTGGGCCTTGTTGAATCGATGGATCTCGTCCACGAACAACAGCGTGCGTTTTTGCTGAATACGACGCTTTTCGGAGGCCTCGTCGATCACAGCACGAATTTGCTTTACACCGGACAGGACAGCTGAAAAATGGACGAAATGCGACCGGGTCTCATTGGAGATAATCCGGGCCAGGGTCGTTTTCCCACAACCGGGCGGGCCCCACAAAATCATGGAGAAAACCCGGTCGTTCTCAATGGCGCTTCGAAGGGTGGTGCCCGGTCCGACAATGTGCTGCTGACCGGCGAACTCATCAAGGTTCCTGGGGCGCATTTTTCCCGCCAGCGGCTGTGATTCAGCGGCGGCTTTCTGTGCCTGGAAGTCAAACAGGTCCACGAATCACCTTTTTTTCTTACCGAACTCGATCCGTCCTGTTCGCTGTCGGAACAAAATTCGAATCGGCGTTCGATCCAGACCGGTTTCCAGTCGGATCTGGTTGCTCAGATACCGTTTGTATGAAAAATGGACCGCATTCGGATAATTGACAAACAGAACAAAGGTGGGCGGTTTGCTCGACACCTGGGTGGCATAATAGAATCGAAGGCGCTTGCCCTTGTGAAGCGACGGTTCGGTTCGCTTAATGGCCCGCTCGATGATCCGGTTGATTTCCCCGGTGCCGATTCGCGTACAATACTGCTGGTAGACATCCTTGACATGGCTGAACAGTTTGCGCACCCTTAGACCGGTTAAAGCCGATATGGTCAGAGACGGTGCGAAACTTAAGAATTTGGCCTGCATGTAAAGCGCCTCCCGGTAGACCTTGGCGCTGTGATAATCTTTTTCCACCTTGTCCCATTTGTTGAGCAGAAATACGCACCCGCAGCCACGCTCGTAGGCATATCCGGCCACATTGATATCCTGGTCCGTGACCCCTTCGCTGGCATCAAGCACGATCAGGGCCACATCGCACCGATCCAAACTCCGCAAGGCCTTGATCACGGAAAATTTTTCAAGTTTTCTGGATACCTTTCCCTTTCGGCGAATGCCGGCCGTATCGATGAACACATAGGGGTCCCCGTCAATCTCGCACAGGGTATCGATGGCATCGCGCGTGGTTCCGGGAACCTCACTCACCAGCAGACGCTCCTGGCCCAGAATCCGGTTGATCAGGGAAGACTTGCCCGCATTGGGACGTCCCACCACCGCCACCCGGATTTGATTCGAGACAGCGGGCGGGGGAGCCTGGGGCAACTCCCGAACCAGCTCATCCATGAAATCACGGATGCCGTATCCGTGTTCGGCGGATACGGGATAAAGGCTTTCCACGCCGAGGCTGTAAAAATCGTATAATCCCACCTCTTTTTCGATGCCATCGATCTTGTTAACCACATTAAAAACCGGCTTGGAAACATCCCGCAACAACCGAATGAGATCGTTGTCATAAGGAGAAAGTCCATTTTTACCATCCAGCACCAGTACAATTACCTCTGCATCGTCAATGGCCTGATGCACCTGTTGGCGAATCTGATCGGCAAACCCGGCTTCGTCTCGGTCTGAAAATCCACCGGTATCCACAAGTGTAAATTCCACGTCATCCCATCGGGCATCACCATAATTTCGATCCCGGGTCACACCGGGCAAATTGTCCACCAGTGCATCCTTGGACCGTGTGATTCGATTAAACAAGGTCGACTTGCCCACATTGGGCCGTCCCACCAACGCCACGATTGGTTTCATACATTTCTCCATCAATTCAGCTTCTATAAGTGGTTTCAAAACCTTAGATCATGTTCAAGGGCAAGGCCGCAGCATTTTTGAAACCGTAGGAATAGTGAACTATTTCGAGGATTTCAAAAATGAGAGAACGCCGCCATTGGACATTAGATGAGGTTTTGAAACCTCTTCTATTCATTCCCCCATACCAGTTTCCGGTGCATTGTACCAGAGATTATCATTTGGGGGCTGATTCCTTTACAACTTGCATTTTGTATAAAAAATTGCCAATGTACCGTCCGAACCACCGACGCTTCCGGGCGTTTGGTCGTTAAATAAAGCAGGAGATTGACATTAATGATAATCAAAGATGCAATTGAAGTCCTGAAAATAGAAGCAGAAGGTATTTTGAACCTGGTGAATCGAATTGATGACCAATTTTTGCAAATGGTCGAATCTATTTATCGAACACCGGGGCGAGTGATTGTCTCCGGAATTGGAAAATCGGGTATCATCGGGAAAAAAATCGTCGCCACGTTGACCAGTACCGGCACCAATGCCTTATTTCTACATCCAGTGGAAGCCATGCACGGCGACCTGGGAATGGTTTCCCGGGAGGATGTGGTTCTGGCGCTTTCCAATAGCGGTGAAACCGGGGAATTGAACCTGCTCCTTCCCGCTATTCGGGCCGTCGGATGCAAGGTGATCGCCCTGACCGGAGATAAGGATTCGAGCCTGGCCAAGATCAGCGATCTGGTTATCGATGTGGGAGTGGAACGAGAAGCCTGCCCCATGGGACTGACACCCACTGCCAGCACCACTGCCCTTCTGGCCATGGGCGATGCCCTCGCGGTCGCGCTGATGAACAAAAGAAATTTCAATTCAAGCGATTATAAAAAATACCATCCCGGCGGTGCGCTGGGACAGCGTCTTGCCACCCAGGTGGCGGACCTGATGATTACCGGTGACGCGGTCCCAAGGGTACCCATGGACGTCACAATGGCCCAGGCCCTTGCAGAGATCAACCGTGCAAACATGGGCGTAACCCTGGTCGTCACAGATGAGGATAAATTGGCCGGCATCATCACAAATGGTGATATTCGAAGACTGGTCACACAACAAAAAATGGTCCACGAGCTTCCGGTTACCCAGGTGATGACCCGAAGCCCCCACACCGTGTCGCCGCAAACACCGGGCTACGATGCGTTGAATATCATGGAAAAACACCAGATCCTGGTGCTGCCGATCACCGGCGAGGATGAAAAAATTCGAGGAATTCTAGAGCTTCATGACATTTTGGGAAAAGGCCAATTTAAATTCAACGGCACCTGTTGATGAATCATTTTTTGAGTTCCTGGAAGGGAAAAGGAAGGGAAAATGAATACCGAACCGTTTGATACAAAGGTTCCATCACTGGGCGAGCCCAAAATCCCATCACCGATTCATAACAAAAGCGGAAAAGCCCATCGGGCTCATTTTGTTGATGAAGCGGATCGAGTCCTTTTGAATATTCGATCCCGAACCGTAACCGACATGATCAAAAGGGGGGTAACGCCACCGTCATTCGAACTGGCGGGCCCAAGACGAAAAATTTATTTCGATCCCAGCAAACTGCGATGCGCTCTGGTGACCTGTGGGGGGCTGTGCCCCGGCATCAACGATATCATACGCGCCATTGTACTGGAGCTCTTTTACGGTTACGGGGTGCAAAATATTTATGGTATCCGTTTCGGTTTGCAGGGATTTATTCCCAAATTCGGTCATGAAATCATGGACCTTCGCCCGGAAACCGTGGTGAAAATTCATGAGATGGGCGGCACCATCCTCGGCTCGTCCCGAGGACCCCAGCCTGTTGACGAAATCGTGGACTCCCTGGAACGGATGAATGTGGGGCTCCTGTTTATGATCGGGGGAGACGGCACACTGCGCGCCGCCACCGCCATCGCCGATGCCATCATGGCCCGAGGCCTGAAAATCAGCGTGGTGGGCATCCCCAAAACCATCGACAATGATATTCACCTGGTATCCCGCTCATTTGGTTTTCATACCGCCGTAGACGTGGCCACCAATGCCATCAAAGCCGGTCATAATGAATCGGAAGGGTTTCCCAACGGAATCGGACTCATCAAACTCATGGGGCGCCATTCCGGTTTTATTGCCTGCACGGCCACATTGGCACAACAGGATGTGAACTTCGTATTGATACCGGAAGTTGATTTCGATATCGACGGCCCTAATGGGTTTTTGGCCGCATTGGAAGAACGGCTGCGCCACCGCGGTCACGCAGTCATCGTGGTGGCCGAGGGGGCCGGTCAAAAGTTTTTCGATCGTGACGAAGATAAAATGGATGCCTCCGGTAACATACGCCTTAAAGATATCGGCCTATATTTAAAAGACAAAATTATCGAATACTTCAGTGAAAAAAATTTCGACTTCACCGTAAAATACATCGATCCCAGCTACACGATTCGAAGCTTGCGGGCCAACGCAAATGACAATGTATTCTGCAGTTTTCTGGGCCGGGATGCCGTGCACGCCGGAATGACCGGCAAGACCAAGCTTCTAATCGGCCGCTGGAACGAGCATTTCGTTCATGTTCCCATGAGCGCTTCGGTCAACAAACGCAAACAAGTGGACCCAAACGGTAAATTATGGAACAGCGTATTGGAGGCAAACGGTCAGGAAGTTTTGAAAGCCGATACCTGAAACGCCATTAGGATGAGACGGTAACCATGGATAA
>JAFDDL010000686.1 GCA_019310865.1 Deltaproteobacteria bacterium
CCCGCCCGGAAGCCGGTGTTGATCCTGGCATACACACTGAGGTTACTGCTAAATTCATAGCGAGCCCCAATGCCGGGCGACCACTGCTCAAACGTATCGGACGATGTGACATTGCCGAGAGGTGGCAGCACAAAATCGACCAGTGCAGACAGCGGAATGATTGGCGGTAGGCCTAGTACCCCGAAAGTTTCAATGAAATTGTTCGAGAGGTTAAACGAAGCATAGTTAAGCTCTTTTTCATCACGTGAATAGCGAAGACTGCCGATCAGGTCAAGCTTGTCGCTGACCGCCCAGGTCACTTCACCCCAGGCTGAAAGAGACTCCGTCTTGATCAAGGCCTCCGAATTGATGGAACCGGTTCCCACCCCCCCAAATACCGGGTCGGGAATTAGGGTGTTGAGATCGATTCTGAAGTTAGAGATCAGATCCTCATCAAAGTAGGTAAGCCCGGCAACCCAGGTGATGGGTTGGTCCGAATTGGATATCCAGCGACCTTCCACAAACGCATCTTCAATGTCGTCAAAGCGATTAATAATCTGTTGGGATACACCTGCCAAATTTGCTGGAAAGGGCAGGAACGGAAATGGTGGTATGGGGCTGTTGGGCGGTGCCAGAAAGTCCTGGTCACCAATACCGTCCAGTTCATATTCACGATAGGTAGCGGCCAACTGAAGTATACCGATTTTGGTGTCCCAGTTGATGTCCTGGGAAAAATAGGTGAATTCGGTCTCTATAAGACTGGGTGTATCGCGCATGATGGTTTTCTTGGTTTCACCGAAATCCTTGAAATAAGCCATTACCTCGGGTCCTTCGGCTTCCTGCATTTCAAAGTTCCAGAGCACCTCGAGATTGGGGGTCACATCCCAGCGGGCCGACAAACGTCCGCCGACATCCTGCTTTTGATCGATGTATTCATGCAGATAGGCATTGAAAAACTCACCTTCGTCCTGGTTATGATGCCAACCCACTGCACGAAGCGCGAACTTATTTTCTACGACCGGCACATTGAGTACGCCTTCGAATTCGGTTCGATCAAAGGATCCGTACATGGCACTGATGTTGCCCTCCAGCCTGTCCGTTGGGGTAGCATAGATCAGGTTGACGGTTCCAGCAACGGCGTTTCGACCGTAGAGACCGCCCTGGGGGCCGCGGAGAATTTCCACACGTTCCAGGTCGATTAGCGTGCCGATATTGGTCCGGGCGCCGCCGAAATAAGCACCGTTACGATACAGTCCGAATGCCGGTTCCGAAATCCGGGCCGGTGCCTGCCGAACACCACGAATGCTGATCACTTGATTGTCCCCCACAGCTGATGGTTCGAGAACGGCATTGGGGACGAGCTCCATAATATCCTGAAGGCTCCGGATTCGCGTTTCCTTAATGGTATCCATTTCAAGGGCGGTGATGGAATTGGCCACATCCTGAATCTCCTGGGTTCTGCGCGAGGCGGTTACGGTTACCTCCTCCAGAAGAAAATCCTCGCTGAACTCCTCTTCCGAAAACAAGACATTGGGCGCAAAGAGCAAAGAAAGGATTAACGTTGGCACTAACCAATAACATGAGATCTTATTTCTTTTTTTGACTGTAAACATACGGCCTCCTTTTGTTCGAGTGTTGACGGTTAACTTTCACAAAACATATTGAAAATAAAAGAAAATAGAAAATTATATAACCAACGAACCGGCTCAGTAGTGGATTTTCCCCGCATGCTATGAATATCGCGTTGTTTCGACACGATCCAAAGAAATCGTCAAAACGCGAAGGAAACGTTGGCAATGACTGCCGATTATTAAAGTAAGGGCCTCAACGGTGTCAAAGTCACGCGTATCGGCTGTTTGTAATCCATTATTTCAACAAGATCTGATTCGGATAATGAGAAGGTCAACCCGATCTCATATTAATGTTAATAACATTAATATTAAATATCTGCCTTTGTCAAGAAAAAAATCATATCGCACAAAAAAAATGATTTCAGGCTGAAAACACTAAATTTTAGCCTTCGGACTGGTTCCGGGAACCCTGACGAAGCATCTCCCCCATCAAATTATGAATCAGGTTGACCGCCTTCAGTGGCCGTATCATTACCTTGAAATCCACGATTTTTCCGTCCGCATTCCAGCGGATCATATCGACACCGTTGATAAGAATCCCGTCGATTTCCGTCGTAAACTCCAATACGGCCTCGTTGTCGAAGATCAGTTCCCGTACATAGCGGAAATTGCTGCTACCGAGGACATTCAAGGCGCCCGAAAGGTACAACTTGACAATCGCTTTTCCTTTTTGGGGAGTGTGAACCACCGGGGAATGAAAAACCGCATCGTCGGCCAGAATCTCATCCAAGGCTTCGGTGTCTCTGTTCCGGGCCAATCGATGCCAGGCTTGTATCGTGTTTTTGATCATTTATGAATTTTCCCGAAAAAAAGTCTTGCATTAGGACATTGTTAATGTTAATAACATTAATATTGAATCTGGTTCCATTTGTCAAGTGATAAATTGCATATCTTGAAATTAGATGATTCAATTACTTGGCCCGTGAGCGATGGCCCCTGAGCCGTTTTTAAGACAGCACCGTAATAATAAAGGAACAATGACCGTGGCTTCGAAAAAACCGTACCACAAGGGTATGACACACGCCG
>JAFDDL010000687.1 GCA_019310865.1 Deltaproteobacteria bacterium
GCCGTGTCGTGACACCCAACCACGAGACTCCATTCCGGATACAATTCACAGGAGATGGCACCTTTCCCGACGCCATCCACCTGAAAAAGTTCCATACACTGCACCGGGCAGCCTTGGCAGCCTGTTCTTTTCGACGGCTGGCTCTTTGCAATAGCCAACATACTCGGCATTTTATCCACATTACACCCTTTTACCGCTGCCTTTAAAAAATCCGGATCCGCAGCCTCTTCTTGAAACGGTGCCACACCTTCCTCGCTTAATCGTCGGCATTCCGGATGGTTTTTAATAATCTCAAAAAGCTGCGCTGCATGGTCTAAAAATTTTTCCGGATCAGCCACTGTCAGTTGATTCGTCCCGCGCACAACGATCGCCTTCAGGTTTTTTGACCCCATGACCGTCCCCATTCCGGTCCGACCTGCTGCATTTCCTAATTCGTGCTGGATGGTTGAAAACCGCACCAGATTCTCGCCGGCCTGGCCGATACAGGCGATCTTGACGTCAAGATTCCCCACATTCTGGCGAATCAGCTCCTGGGTTTGATAGGCATCTTTGCCCCAGTATGCCCCGGCATCTCTGATTTCAACCTGGTCGTTGTTGATCCAGAGATAAGACGGCCGGTCCGCTTTCCCCTTTATTACAATATGATCATAACCGGCATACTTCAGCTCACCCCCCCAAAATCCACCGAAATTGGATGAGCCCAGGAGACCTGTCTCGGGAGATTTCGCAGTCACTTCCGTGCGACCCGATGAGAGCGTTGTTCCGCCGAGGGGACCGACGCCAAAAACAAGTATGTTTTCAGCACTTAACGGATCAATTCCTTTCTGGATATGGTCATAAAACAGTTTTATATTAATGCCCCTTCCCCCCAAAAAGGATCTTGTGTATTGACTTGTGGGCTCTTTGGTAATTTCGCCCCGACTAAGATCAACCAGCAATATATTCCCACCGTACAAATGTGCCATTTCCAAACGCCTCCATATTATTAAATTCTTCGTGCAAAATACCCGCTCACTCTGAAACTGTTTTGACGAAGTCCACGTACTTGTTCAAACCGCTGCGCCGTAACTTGATGCTAACCTCATTGGCTTCCAAATATTGAATGGCATCTGTTGGACAAAACCTGACACAAGTCGGGTCACCCTCGCATTGCTGGCAGGTATCGGCGCGTTGCAAGGTGCGATCAACAGCGATGGCGCCAAATGGACAGGCATAGACACAGGCACTGCAGCCGATACATTTCTGGTCGTCAACGACCCTTGCACCGGTTGACGGATCATCGGATATTGCTCCGTTGGGGCATACAGCCTTACATGCCGGTTTGACACATTTCATGCAGACAACCGGAATGGATAAAACATCCGCTTCTTCCTGAATTTTGACAATCCTTATTCTCGCCTTCTCCGGATTGGGCCCACCGTTATTCATGGTTGTGCATACCATTTCACAAATACGGCATCCGGTACACTTCGCATAATCTATGGCTAGTACAAAATCCTTCATGAAATGCCTCCTATCCTGCATCTTATAGCTTGTGTAAAAAGTACAAAAATGAGTGCACCTTTTATTACTCGATAAAATGAAACCGTTTCCGAGTCTCAGGGGAATCCAGAAGCCCTATTCGCCGGTTGCAAGCAAATCCAAATAGCCTCTGGCATTTTGATCGCAAATAATATGCCAACACACCGCTATTGAATTATCATGCTGAATTTTAAAGCATATTTGTTTATTGTATTTTTCTTGACATAATGACGACTCGAATGATAATGAAACATTATCAAATCACTTTATAAACAGTTTCTACACAATAATGAGACAGGAGAGGCGGATGGCAAAACAACGCCCAAGATTAAAAGAAAAAAAAAAATGGCAAGCCACATTTGACAACATGCTCAATTCACTTATGGTGTCCGTATTATTGTTTGATATGGAATTCAACTGTCTTGCGGTAAATGAATCTGTTTATAGACTGACAGGCATAACCAGCAAGGAATGGGCGAACACGGATATCAGAGATCGGTATTCCCCGGAAGAATACAAGGAATTGTATAAAATAGATCAGGAAGCGATGAGAAAAGCGTTTGAAGCTGGATCAAACATATTTCAATATGAGTATTTTATTCATCACGCAAGCGGCGAAAAGATCCCTGTGATCATAAGTCAATCTTTTAATTATAATAGCGAGGGCCACCCTGAATCTACCTGGGTTACCCTAACGGATATAAGGGAGATTAAACAAGAAAGGAAAAAGCGGGAAGAAAAAGAGAAAGAGCTTATCCGGGTTAAGCGGGAAATGAAGCACCTGAAAATGAGATCTGAAATGATTATCACGTCCCGCGCTATGCAGAACGTATTTGACCTTATTATCCGCTGCAGCAAGGTAGATTCAAATGTTCTTATTCTGGGTGAAACCGGTGTGGGAAAGGATATGGCCGCCAGGGCAATCCATGAACAGAGTCCGCGAGGAGATAAACCGTTTGTGGCCGTAAACTGTGCTGCCTTGCCGGACCCCCTTCTGGAATCTGAATTGTTCGGGCACGTCAAAGGCGCCTTTACAGGTGCCCTCTCAAATCATCTGGGGCTCTTTCGCGAGGCTCATGGTGGAACGCTGTTCCTGGATGAAATAGGCGACCT
>JAFDDL010000688.1 GCA_019310865.1 Deltaproteobacteria bacterium
GTTCATTTTGTCCTACCATGTCAATGATGACGCCATGGTTTACGCCCAGGCGGCCCAGGGCTACCGGGTTGGTAATGCGAATCCGGCGATTCCCGATCCGGCGGTCCCGGCAGAATATGGTCCCGACAGCCTGTGGAACTACGAGATCGGCGCCAAGACAGCGTGGTTCGACAACCACCTGATCGCAAATGGCGCCATCTACTATATCGACTGGACGGATATCCAGCTCGATCTGATGACGGGTCCTTTCAACTATATCAACAATGGCGGCGAAGCCCATTCCATGGGCCTGGAACTGGAGCTCTCTTGGAGACCGATCAAGGGCTTGAGCCTTACAAGTGCGGTTACCTTGATGGAGGCCGAGATCGACACAGCCAATGAAATCATAGGTGCCCGGAAAGGCGACAGGATGCCCTGGGTGCCGGAATTCTCCATTGCCAACGCCGCGCAATATTCCTTCCCGATGTTCGAAGCCGCCGTGGGCCATGTTCGCATCGACCACCAGTATATCGGCCAGGCCTACAGCTTATTTAATCCTGCTGATTCCCTGGAGATGGGCGACTATCATCAGGTGAACTTCCGCGCCGGTCTGATGTTCGAATCCTGGGAGGTGTCGCTATTTGCCAGAAACCTGTTTGACGAAGATGGGTTCGCTTTCGGTTACCGACATGACATACTGGGAGATATGGCCACTCAACAACGACCGCGAATCATCGGCCTCAATGTGCGGGTGAGATTCTAAACGGTGCCATCAGATCGCAATCAGCTTGATTGGTTGCGGATTGAAAACAAGCAACATGTTCCCTGACATGTTGCTTGAAAATGGGGGCAGGAGGCGAATATGATTTGGTCTCCTGCCTCTTTTATAAGGTGATCTTTGTTGGATACAGAAAGGGTACCGAGGCATCGGCTCATCGCCTTTGCCGCCCCGGCGTTCATTACGTCGCTCATGTACGGCCCCCTGGTGGGAATCCTCCCGACCATTTATGCCAAGTATTTCGGGTTGGACCTTGCCGTGATCGGCACCGTTCTCGTGGTGTCCCGCCTGTTCGACGCCGTGACCGACCCGGTGATCGGTTATCTGTCGGATCATACGAAAACGCGGATCGGCCGCCGTAAACCCTGGATGCTCGTCGGGTACGGGTTGACCCTTTTTGCGCTCTATGCGCTTTTCGTGCCGCCGGAAAAAGTGAGTGCCACCTATTTCATGGTTTGCTCCATCCTCTTCTATCTGTTCATGACCATGGCCGAAATTCCGTACGAGGCATGGCAGGCGGAGCTGTCGTATGATTACAGACAGCGAACGCGCGTTGTTACCTATCGGGCCGTGTCCATGAATCTGGGGGGGATGATGTTCGCGGCGCTCCCGTTTCTGCCCATCTTTTCGACAAGTGAGTTTACGCCCGAGGTTTTTCATGTGGTGGCATGGGGCGCTATTTTCCTGCTGCCGCCGGCGGTTTTGATTACCGTCTTTCTGGTGCCCGAGGGCAAGCAGGTGGCTGTCAGAGAATCCGGCTTCGTTTCAGAGCTCTTCTCGTCCGCTATCCGAAACAAGCCCTTTTTGAATCTGATGGCGACCTTCATCCTGTTCGGCGTGACCGGAGGGGTGTTTTCTGCAGCGGGGTTCATGTATTTCGATTCGTACCTGCTTATGGGCGACAAGTATCCAATCATCATGCTCGCAAGCTCAGTGACCGGTGTGGCCGCAATGCCCTTTTGGTTGAAAATGATGAACCGGTTCGGCCGGCACCGGACCTGGGCCGTGGGATCGTTTGCAGGGGCGCTCGCGTTTCCTTTGATCTTGTTATTCGCACCCAATTCGCAAGCATACCTGGTTTTGGTACTCGTGTGGGTCCTCATTACCTCTACTTTCGTTTCGGGAATGGTCGCCCCCATGGCCATGCTCGGAGACGTCATCGACTACGATACACTTAAAACCGGTGCCAGCCGGACGGCCCAGTATTACGCCCTGCTTACCCTGGCCATGAAGGTAACCGGCGCCGTCGGCAGTGGGTTTGGATTTTTCATACTCGATTTTTTCCATTACGATGCAACGGCAACGACCCATGACGCCACATCCGTTTTCGGCATCAAGCTCGCCGTTGTTTGGATCCCGGTCATCTTTCTTTTCATAGCGGCGGTCACTATCTGGTTTTTCCCCATCGACGAGCGCCGTCAAAGAGTTATCAAACGCCGGATCGAGACCCGCTCCGAGCGGGCACAACGCGAAGAAACGTATTTAGCTGAAACTTGCCGATAGGAGTAGAGGATGAGCGAACAACAAAATGAATAATGAACCTTATAACAACATTATTGCTTATACGGGTGTGTTTCTGACTCGATAGAAAGCAACGAGTGGAGGAAAAGAAAGTATGAAATTAAAAGAGATCGAAAAGACGCTGGAAGAGATCCAAAAAGAACAGAAAGAAGCGGCCCTGCTTAAAGTAGGAGGCACCACCGTCAAGGCCGAGGACGGTTTTGATCTGTGGTTCGATGCCTGGGGGGAAGGTCCGGGCATTATCTTTCTGGCGCGGGATCCGCAAGAGAACAGGGAGTACGCAGAAGCCCTGTCGGACGCCTATCGGGTGGTAATCTACGAACCTCGCATATGTACGATGGCAGC
>JAFDDL010000689.1 GCA_019310865.1 Deltaproteobacteria bacterium
CCTTGAGACTGCCAACGTAGACACGACAATCCGGATCATAGTTGAATTTCGAGATAATTTCCACCCGGTTTCGGCTGGCGCCGGTCAGGATCACATGCCCCACAGAGAGGGACTTCAAATGGGATTCGATGATCTTGATCATTCCCAGAAACTGGCTGTAGACAACGACCTTTTGGTCGCTTTCAAGACTTTCGTCCAATAGCTCCTTGAAAAGTTCCCACTTGCCGGATTCATGTGCGGCATAGCCGTCTACCTCACCGGACGGGAGCACCGGATGATTACAGATCTGCTTGAGCAGGGTCAGCAATGCGAAGATATGAATATACGGGACCGGGGCAGCCGAGTCTTCAAGGGTGTCTATCAGGTTCCGGCCCTGGGAAGCGATGGCTTCCCGATACAGTTTGACCTGCTCAGGACTCAGTTCGCAGAATCTGAGGTCTTCAATCTTCTCGGGTAGTTCGGGCAGAACCGATGACTTGAGTCTTCGAAGGGTAAATGGCGATATCAACCGGCTCAGCTCTTCTTTTCGCGCCGCATCGTCACCTGCTTTGGTCCGTTTCATATACCGTTCCCGAAAGGCATTTTCATGGCCCATATATCCGGGGAGGGTGATGTCCATCAGCGCCTTTAGATCGGTCAAGGAATTTTCAATGGGGGTGCCGGTCAATCCCAGTTTCATATCCGTTTGAAGCGCCTGGGCCGCCACGTAGGCTTGAGTGGCCGCGTTTTTAATATGCTGAATCTCATCAAAAATTACCAGTGGGTAAACCGGTTCCTTGAGCAGTTCAATGTCCCTTCGAAGCACACCATAGGACGTCACAAGCACCTGGCAGTCGGTCCTGGCTGCCTGGAAATTTCGCCCACCGCCGTGATACACCGTTACCGCCAGATCGGGTGCGTGGTCTTTGAGCTTTCGATCCCAGTGGCTCAATACCGTCGTGGGGCAAATCACCAGGCAGGGAACCCCGGCGGTATCTCGCGCGGTTAATTGAAGTATCAACGCCATGGCCTGATGGGTTTTTCCCAATCCCATGTCATCGCAGAGCAGACCGCCGAACCCGTTTTCATAAAGAAACCAGGCCCAATCAACACCGATTTGCTGATAAGCGCGCAGCGGGGAGATCATGCCGGTGGCGGGTGGGACCGGCTCCATGGTTTTCAATTCAAACATGCGGTTGAGTATCTGTGTCCGATTGTCCGAACCGCTGATCTCAAAACCGGTGGCACTGGAAGCTTGAATTCGGAACAAATCCAATTTGGACACCTTCATGGCGCCGGATTTCTTGCGAGACACCTTGGGTGAGGCCAGGTGCAAAATGCCGTTCAGCCCGTCCAGTTCCGGCGAATTCAGATCAATCCACCCTTCCGGTGTCTCGACAAAGCGCTCCCCTGCCCGCTTGGCCTTCAGCAGTTCCGATAGAGACAGGGTCGAGCTGCCAAAATCGTACTGAACAGACAACCAGCACCAGTCCCGCTCCAGAGCCTCGGGGTTGATGACGGCTCTTTGGTACGATTTAAAGATTTGAAGCGATGCCAGTTCTTCATCAAAGGCAAACGGCCCGCTGTCTAGAACCTTCTTGAATTGACTGAGAAACACCGGCACCCGGGATCGTTTGACGACCACCTTGTCCGACCATTTCAATTCCCGGTCCCGGGGCAACGGCGCCACGCGAACAAAGATATCCGCGTCCTTCAGGTGGCAAATATCCCCATAGGAATCACAGGCAACCACCTCCTTTTCAAACCGCGAGACCGAGCCATCCGGATGCTCGAGCTGATACATGGGTATCACCTCCAGATCCCGATGGTCGGTGAGCTTCAGTAGAAACACCGGTTTTAATTCATTGGGGCTCAGATCGAAGGGCGCCTGTTCGGGCAGATGCCGCTGGAACCATTCAATCATGGGGCGAACCTGGTC
The DNA here is from genome assembly GCA_019310865.1 of Deltaproteobacteria bacterium. The sequence continues at coordinate 1,919 of JAFDDL010000689.1, forward strand.
GCGGCTCATGGGTATGTGAAACGCCTGGGAGTTGTCGGTTGTCTTTCCCGTCAAAACGAAATCACCGGTGGCGTCATCACGAAGGGCACTGAAGCGAATATCGGAACCAAACTCCAAAAAACAGTGGTAGGCAAAGCGGAACCAGAAACTTTGCTCCAGGGCTTGACCGCGGGTACGAAAGCCGCGCTGGGCCATAATCCGCTCGTTATCGGACTCGGTCAGGCGAATGAGCGTTTTCAGGACACGCCCCCTGTGGTTAGACGCCTTTGTCGGCGCTCTTCCGCAACGTTGGGTCATTCGCGTCAAACCGGATTTTTTGACCAAACACGTGACCAACTCCTGCCCGTTGGCATTCTGGATCCGTGCGACACCGTCTACCCGTGGTTCCGGCAGATGCACGGTGACCGAATCGCTGGTCTCCTTGACGCCATCGGCCAGGAAGGCGGCCAGTGCAAACCACACCCCCTCACGGAACAACTGGTTGGGATGATGTTGGCTGTTTTCCCGGGCCAAGCTTTTGACAATTTCGGATAGTTCCAAAAGGTGCGCGCAGGTTTTGCGTTTGGAAATCGGGCACGAGCAAAACTGCTGGGCATTAGCGTCCCGACTGTCACCCACGAAATAGGCAACAGCGGCCGTCTTGGCCGACGGTTTTGGCATCAAGGCGAGGGCGTCTCTACGAAACTCGATTCGATTTGGTGGTA
>JAFDDL010000690.1 GCA_019310865.1 Deltaproteobacteria bacterium
AAGGCAGAGGTAATATCGATTTAAGGTTTTCAGAAGATTTAGTAAATTGGAAACCGTATAAGAGAAATCCAGTTATATCCCAAAAGCAACACCGGTGGCATAGTGTCTTATATGAAGATGGTTTTTTCTACTTGGCCCACACGGTTGAGTTTGCAAAAGACTCTTTTTTAGCGCTTCAAAAAAGTAAAGACGGCATTCATTTCGATTATGTTTCAAGGCTTACAAACCCCGTTAGAGATGAAGACACTCGGAACCCATTCTTGTTTAAAGACCCCCAGACAGGCATGTTTCACTTGCTTTATAAACGAAGGGCCGGCAAGCGAAGCGAGATTAGAATAAAAACGGCTGAGAAAATAGAAGATTTTTATTACGCTGACGCTGTCGTTCTTTTAGACCGGGAGCCTGGTACCATTGCCGCTCCCGGAATGTTTTATGCAAATGGCCTCTATTGGCTGTTGACCGAAGGGAACGAAAAACCATGGGCTGTTGAGGCGTATGCCGGCAGTGCCCCCACGGGTCCGTTTATTGAAAATCCCACCGGCTGGGTACTTACCGATGACGATGCCTGTCCGTTTCCTTTCATTGACAATAATATTTTATATAATTTCATATGTCACCGAGACGATGGGACCATATGGAAGCTGGGCCTTGTAACCTCCAATCTTTCAGACGAAAAATGAACCTGTTTGCATTCAAAACAAGCATCCCGGGGAAAGTCGCCTGACACACCGAAGCCGAAATGACAAATTCCTGATGAGGCAGGCAAATAATTTACTAACCGGAAACTTGGAGAATCAAAATGATTTCAGTGGTATGTCCATTTTATAATGAGGAGCAAATTCTGCGATGGTCCGTTCAGGATATGTTGAAAAACCTGAAAGAACTTCCAGATGATTGGGAACTGATTATCGTTAACGATGGAAGCACTGACGAATCATATGATATAGCGAAAGAAATTTCCGAAGCCCATTCCTCGGTTCAGCTTATATCATATACCAATAACCGCGGGCGCGGACATGCGCTGATTACCGGTATTCGCGCTGCAAAGGGTGAGCTGATTTTCACAACGGAAATTGACTCATCCTGGGGCGATCATGTTGTCAGAGACATGTACAATGCCTTTCAGGAGGATCCCAGCGCTGATATCATCATCGCATCTCCTCATTTACCAGGTGGGGGATATCGTAATGTTCCACCTCACCGGACTTTACTCAGCCAGGTAGGAAACATTATCATCCGAATGGGCCTCGGCAACAGCCCCACGATGAACACGGGAATGACAAGAGGTTATCGCCGCAATGTGATTCAATCGTTGCCCTTATACGAAGAGGGGAAGGAGTTTCATCTCGAGGTCGTACTGAAGGCATTGACACTTGGCAAAAAAATTACTGAAGTCCCAGCAACTCTCGAATGGAAAGACTATAAGCAGGAGGGGAAAACCGAGAAGAGAAAATCCTCGTCGAAAATAAAAAAACTGATTCGCACGCATTTGTTCTTCAGTATTTTTGCAGCACCGATTCGCTACCTCTGGGGGTTGAGCATAATATTTGCTATTGCCGGGGCCTCAAGCGGCATATATGCTTTTATTCGATACATGGTTTCAGAACCCTATGCATATGGGATTCTCGGCTGTATCGCCTTTATCATCCTGGCGGTGCTTCTATTCAGCTTTGGGGTCATCACACAACAAAACTCCTTACTCATGCGTGAATTATGGGATTCATGAACCCGCTCAATCTTAAATTTAATGATTCAGAAAATGGTGTGGCGCCGGAAGGGGAGAAAAAGCGTAGCGGCTGGATGCCTCTGGTTCGCAATCTATTGGCGGTCATCATTATATTGGTCGTATTCGGCTACATTTTCCATATCCTCTCCACCAATTGGAATGAATTGGGTATCGCATTAAAACGAGCCAATGGCTATTGGCTTGCCTTACACGTTGCCTGTGTGCTGTCGTATTTTGCGTTGTTACCCGTTGTGTGGGCATTGGTGATACGAACCGGTACACCGAATGTCCCATTTCGCGCGTCCATCATATCCGGCTATTTGCCTAGCATGGGTAAATACGTGCCCGGTAAGGTATGGACCGTGGCGTCACGGGCCATGCTTTTAAAAAAGTACGGAAACGTACCCACTGCACAGGCTGCAACCGCGACGTTTCTGCAATATATTTTTGAACTTGCCGGCGCGGCGCCCTTTGTTCTTATATATGCGTATCTGGGTATTGTGCCGTTTGTCAGCATAGATAAAATTGCACCGTTCATAATTCCGGCAATCATTGTTGCCGTTTTCCCGGGTTTTGCATGGCGTTTATTGGCCGCTATTTCTGAGCGACTGCGGTTGAAAATCAATTTAAAGATCACGGCACCGACTTTTACGCCCGGGGTCTATTCATCATTTATTTTTCAATGGGTTACTTACGGGTTGGCCGGGGTTGCCCTCTGCAAGGGGTTTTCAAATTTTGATATGCTCACTGCCATTGGTATATGCTGCGCCTTTATCGCGTCCTGGCTAATCGGATTCATTTCCTTATTGACGCCTGGTGGAATTGGTGTTCGAGAGGGAGCGATGGTTCTGATGCTCACACCACTTATTGGCGACAGCACCGCCGTTCTGGTTTCCCTGATGGCGCGTATCACATGGACCATCGGCGACGGTTGCGGAATTCTGACCGGCTTGGCATACGCGATGGGTCAAAAAAATCGTAAAGAATAGCTGCGGCTGGGTATCAACTTTCATTGACATACACAGACAGACAGACAGACAAACCAACAAGGATGCTAAATCTTAGATACCCCATTTTTTTTCTTTTGGTGCTTCTTTCGGTCGGTATTTTTCGAATCGCATTAACTTACAGCGTATTCAACCAGACTGCCGATGAACCGCTGCATATCACACGGGGAATGGAATGGCTTCAAAGAGGGTCCTATTCTCACCTGCACCACCCTCCCCTGGCGCCCGTATTTTTTGGAATCGGCCCTTTTATTGACGGCGTTCGCATTGACTGGGTCGGAGATAAACACATAGATGGCAATCAGATACTGTATCATAACGGGGATTACTTTCGAAATCTGACCCTTTCCAGACTTGGCGCACTTCCGTTTTTCCTGCTGGCAAGCATGGTTGTCTGGTTCTGGTCCCGGGAGCTGTTTGGAAAAACAACTGCGGCGCTTTCGACTCTCATCTTTACGACCCTGCCAATTGTTCTCGGCCATTCCGGGCTTGCAACGACGGACATCGCCATCACCGCGACGTTGACCTTGACCCTATATTGTTTTTACCGGTGGCTTGAAGAACGATCCTTGAAGTGGACTGCAGCGTTGGGATTTGCAGCGGGACTCAGCATCATTTCAAAGTTTTCGGCCCTGCTGTTTCTGCCATCATGCATACTCTCAATGGTTTTATTGCGTTGGATCGTACGGATGGTAAATTCCAGTACAACCCCGTCTCACCCCATGGGACTATTGAAAAGCACCGGAATGAGCCTCCTTACAGCCGTTCTGGTTGTTTGGGCCGGTTATCGATTTTCGCTTGGAACTTTAGCAAATGACTGCAGCTTGCTTTATCAACACCTGGTAGTCTTGGCGGAACCTTATCCGCTTCTTGGTCGTATACTCGACAAACTGAGCGATCTGCGAATTATTCCCGCACATGAACTGATATCCGGCTTCTTTTTAATTCTAGCGGAGAACACAAAGGGGCATGCTTCTTACTTTCTCGGCAGGCCACGCTGGTCCGTAGGCGGTACATGGTTGTTCTTTCCCGTCGTTTTCTTAATCAAGTCACCGATTCCTTTTTTGATACTAAGTGCCGGCGGCCTTGGCATCCTTTTCAAGAAAGTGATCACCGAGAAAGACTGGAGACTGATGGCTCCCCCTGTGGCCGCCACGGCCATCTTTCTTATCGTTCTGCCCAGTGACATCAACGCCGGTCTTCGTCATATCTTGCCGGTGTTTCCGTTAATATCCATTGTGGCAGGTTTCGCTCTCAACCGGCTTTTCAGCAACATCAAATATCCACGCGCCGCGTCGGCTTTGGCCGTCGGCCTTCTGTTGTGGCATCTATCCTCCGGTGTGATCTGTCATCCCGACTATCTGGCCTATTTCAATGGATTGGCCGGCCGGCACCCGGAGCGTATCGTGGTGGACAGCGACATAGACTGGGGTCAGGACCTTGCGCGCCTTTCCAAAACGTTGAAGGAAAAAAACATCAGCGAGCTTTCCCTCG
>JAFDDL010000691.1 GCA_019310865.1 Deltaproteobacteria bacterium
CTTTTCGCTGCCCGGGCACTTTCCAAAGTGGGTGTTCGCCTCAAGGGCAAGCTCATGATTGAAAGTGTTATCGGCGAGGAAGATGGGGGCGTCGGCACCCTGGCTGCAGTCCTGCGCGGTTATAAGGCCGATGGGGCGATCGTTGTCGAGCCGACGAACCTTGCCGTTGTCCCAACCCAGGCAGGCGCATTGAATTTCCGTGTGACCATACCCGGTCGATCAGCCCACGGTTCCGTTCGAAACCAGGGCATCAGCGCAATTGAAAAATTTATCCCCATCTATGCAGCGTTGATGGGGTTGGAACGAGATAGAAACCAGGCAGTGCGCGAACCGCTTCTGGCACGCTATTCCCAGCCTTACCCGATCTGTGTCGGGAAAATACAAGGGGGTGACTGGGCCTCCACCGTAGCTGAAAGGTTAACCTTCGAAGGACGTTATGGTGTGGCGGTGGGTGAAGATATCCCCACGGCACGGCGTTTACTTGAAAAAACAGTGGCCCAGGCAGCCAATTCTGATTCATGGTTGCGTGAGCATCCGCCCCATGTTCAATGGTGGGGCGGGCAGTTCGAGCCGGCGTCTATTGCCACTGACCACCTGCTTGTTAAAAAACTGAGCGCTGCCTATGACACCGCAGCCGGCGCACCTGCCCGGGTTGAAGGGGTTCCCTATGGTGCGGATATGCGCCTTCTAGTCAACGAAGGCCAGACACCGACCGTGCTCTTTGGACCAGGCGACGTCGGAAATGCACACATGCCGGATGAGTTTGTGCCGATAGCCGATTTGGTCACCGTCGTTCGCACATTGGCTTTGACTGCGCTGCACTTCTGTGGCTATCAGGAATCATAATCTTTCTACTGACATGCTATAATACCCGCTTTGATGCCAAATCGGAACCTAAATTTGTTCCTACCATCCTAAAACTGCTTATTCTTTCGAAATATCTACAGAAAATGAGTGCATTTATTTGTAATTAGATACACTGAAATTTTGAGGATCATGAATTCGTCGTATATATTCATAATCTTATTGTCGAACGCTGCATACATGAATCTAAAACACATTTATCCCGGTATTTAACGAACTTGTCTAACGAGGAGGTCATCATTTTGTGCAGGCGAAATGTTCCAATTGCAGAGATACAGGCGATTCCGCCGGAGAGAACAACGTAAAAGCGGGGCCGGTCCAAATACTTGGTCATTGCGGCATTTTGAGAAAGACAGAAGGGAAGTAGGTATGGAACCGTCCTCGATCTGCAGTGGCAAGTTCCCAGCCCATGATCTTAGCATGAGCGCCAATGAAAAAGTCAGGGAGCGGCAGGATAGGAACCGGTACATCGGACTGAGACATCCGCCGCTTCCGATACCGGCTGTATGCCTTGGCACACACATCGGCCGCGGCTGCGGGCACATCGAGGATCTCGATGCCCCAACTGCGTACTCGGTCGGCGACAGTCGGCGGGTCCGCATCGCCAACACAAATCTCAGCCAGGCTCACCGCATTGATAGCGGCGCCGTTACCCGCCACAGCCTCGGCGATCGTTTCTCTTGCCCAATGATAAAAAGGAGAGTCAGGGTCGAAGGCGTAGATGAGAACATTGGTGTCCAGAAGGATCATGGCTTACGGGTCAGTTCGCGAAGTTTTTCCCACGTCATTGTCGGGCGCAGGGGGGCTTTGCGCATGGCTTCCATACATGCCCTTTTGCTCATGCGCTCGGCGCGTTCCGGCTTCTCCAACCTGATGAACAGGAAACGGCCTTCCGCCTGTTGTTGGATGTCAAAGACATCCCCTGGCCGGCCGGACGGCAGGATGACCCGCTTTTTGGTATCAACGGTAGATGTGCTCATGGTGGGATTATCCCACATGGCGCATCTCCTGTCAAGGGTTCATCCTTCCTCCTTCTCGGCCGGATGGGTCAATGCAATTCTGAAAAACCCTTCGCCGTATTTTCCATACATGGACCCCGGAATCATCCAGACCGCGGTTTCATCCAGCACTTTGAAACACCATTCCTGGGAATTAGTCACTCCTTCCGGAAGCGGCGATTGCAGCCATCTTTGACAGAGCGCTGGATCTGGGCGTCACGCTCTCGGGTGAGCACGGAATCGGGATTGCCAAAGTGGGGCTCAAAAAGGTTTCTCAGTCAAAAATCGAAAACTCGGTAGCGGTAACCTTTAGAAGATGCCGCGATAGCTTCCTGTCGCGGCGCAATAAAACTTTTTTCTTGACATGTTAACAGTTATATAAAATATATGTATACAAATACAAATATTATTTACGAGACGAAACAGCGTTCACTTCATTAACACACGGAGGCTTGTTTATAATGGCAGACACCGGCATATCGATGACAACCAATTCGCGTAACACATTAAATTATCCAGACGTTTCTGTTTACCAGTTGCTCAAACAAACAGCGGAACGCTCACCGAACCGAATCGCAATTGTTTTTGGGGGCATGGAGATGACCTATGCCGAGTTCAAGAATTTGGCCGATCGTTTTGCCGCTGCCCTTGCAGATCTGGGAGTTAAAAAAGGAGACCGGGTTGTTATCCATTGCGTGAATTGTCCACAGTTTGCCGTCGCCTATTACGGCCTCATAAAAATCGGCGCTGTTTTT
>JAFDDL010000692.1 GCA_019310865.1 Deltaproteobacteria bacterium
GGTGCGGACGCTGAATTTGCGAAGTCGGCATTGTTGCTCAAGGCAGCCGTAGCCATGTGTTTTATGGGCGGTGGCGATACGGAACTGGAATCCACACCGGTGCTCAATGAGGCCGGGCTGGCAGTCTTCCCTTCACCGGAAAGAGCTATTCGCGGCATCGCGGCGGCCGCATGGCGAGCAGCATATCTAAAAACCCGCGGTTTATCACAGGAGGTGTAAGATGACAAATAAGAATGCTTCGTTTGTACTGGAACCGGAGGCTGTGGCCCAAATCACACCCTATGGCGTGTCCTACCCGGCACATGGAATTGCAAAAACGGCCGATGAGGCCGTAGGTGTGGCTGATGGCATCGGCTACCCGGTGGTCATGAAAATCGTCTCGAAGGATGCCCCCCACAAGAGTGATGTGGGCGGTGTCGTGGCCGGCCTGGCTGATGCCGACGGGGTTCGATCCGGATATCAAAAGATCATGGATTCCGTGACCAGCGCCCTGCCCGATGCCGATATCAGCGGCGTGCTGATCTGCAAACAGGCCCCCGAAGGCGTCGAAGTTATCATCGGGGCCACCGAAGACCCGATCTTCGGTATGACGATCATGTTCGGCCTGGGGGGAATTTTCACCGAAGTGCTGAAAGATGTCTCTTTTCGCATCGCACCCCTGGAGCAAATTGATGCCGAAGAGATGATTCGGGAAATCAAGGGCTACCCCATGCTCACAGGGGTCCGGGGCCAGGAGCCCTGCGACCTTGACAGCCTGGCGGATCTTCTCGTGGGCGTTTCCAAGTTCGTGGCGGATCGTCCCGATATAACGGAACTGGACTTGAATCCGGTCCGGGCTTACCCGGAAGGGGTTCAGGTTCTGGATGTGCGAATAATAAAAAAAAGTTGAGGTAGTATCATGTCTGAACAAATTAAACAGTATTGGCGATATACGGATTCTTATGATTTCATGGAAAGAGTCGAAAAGGGCATGCCGCCCACGATGATATGCGTGGCCGTCAACGGCGGCGTCCAGGGAAAGGAATACAACGAAGCGATCCCGGAAATGCCGGATGAAATCGCTGATTCGGTATACGGAGCTTACAAGGCCGGGGCCTCCATCGTCCATATTCATGCCCGGAATCCCGAGAAAATCTATGACCCGGCCATCGACACCGAAGCATGGCACACGGTAAACAGCAAGGTGCGCGAGCGCTGCCCCGATATCATCATCAACAACACCACCGGCGGCGGTCATGGCATGACCATGGATCAGCGGCTTTCCTGCCTGGATGCCAAACCCGAGCTGGCGTCGTTGAACCTGATACCGGACATGAGCAAATTCTATCTCAAAGAGCGAAAAGCACCGTTGATGCATCCGCGCCCGGCAGTGGAAATCGACGACTGCCTCCCGTTTACCTACAAGATCGTCAACCAGTTTGCGGCGGAGATGAAAAAGCGCGGCATCAAGGCGGAGCTGGAAACCTATCATCCCGGCGGCGCCTGGGTCATTCGGGATCTTATCAACAATGGCCATCTGGAAAAGCCATACTGGGTCCAAACCGTCATGGGTGTCCAGACCTGCAGCTTCCCCACGGTGGAAAACGTCGTGCAGCTCCTGAAGGAAAATCCTGAGGATTCCTTATGGCTGCTTTCCGCCATCGGCCCCTATCAGCTGCCGTTGACGACCCTGGCCATTCTCATGGGCGGTCATGCCCGGGTGGGTCTTGAGGACAATATCTATTACGGCAGGGGCAAAAAGCTCGAAAGCAATGCCCAGGTGGTGGAGCGGACGGTGCGCATATCCCACGAGCTCAATCGGGAAGTCGCCACACCCGCCCAGGCCCGGGAGATGCTGGGTATTTCAGCCACGCCCAGCAGTTATTCGTAGGAAATTAATAACTGTTCAGGTAGAAAAAGTCATCCGTAATCAGACTTTTTCTACCTGGCGGACGTTTTCCATCAACGCGTTTTCCGGTGCTGCCGGATGGAGAGGTGTTTCATGAAAAAGGTTAAGGTTGGCCTTATCGGTCTTGGCAACATCGCGGATTTGCATCTGCCGGCTTACCGTGGCGTTAAAAATATCGAGGTAGTGGCCGGAGTGGAGATCAACCCGGATCGCAGGAGCGCCATGGCGAATCAATGGGGCTTCCGGGGATATGCCGATATCGGTACCATGCTCGAAAAGGAGAACCTGGACATTGCCTGTATCTTAACGCCTGCGTCCTTGCACCGGGCACACACGGAACAGGTGGCCGCCGCCGGTGTCCACATTCTCTGCGAAAAGCCCATCGCCGTCACCCTGGAAGACGCCAACGCCATGATCAGCGCCGGCAGCACGGCCGGCGTCAAGTTCTTCTATGGCTCCTCCTATCGGAGCCTGCCGGCCTGTATCAAGGCCAAGGAGATGATCGAGGCAGGTCTGCTGGGTGACATTGTCCTGATCACCGAATCCTATGTGGGCGGAAACGGGCCGGACGATTGGCAGGATCTCGGCCCGCACCACTACCCCATCGGCGGGCCCGGCGGCGGCGGCCTGGGACTGGTGGATCACGGCATTCACATGGTCGACCTGTTTCCCTGGTTTGCCGGAACCCGTGTGAATACCGTGTTCGGCAAGGGAAACTACTCGGGTA
>JAFDDL010000084.1 GCA_019310865.1 Deltaproteobacteria bacterium
GAAATGCCGGTTGTCACACCGCAACGCGCTTCAATGGAAACGGTAAATCCGGTCTGAAACTGTGACTGATTGTTATCCACCATGAGTGGCAATTCAAGCTTGTCGCACATCTCTCCGGTCATGGCCAGGCAAATGAGGCCACGTCCGTATTTTGCCATGAAGTTTATGGCTTCGGGCGTGACACATTCTGAGGCCATGCACAGGTCGCCCTCATTTTCACGATCTTCGTCATCCACCAGAATGACCATTTTACCGGCCTTGATATCCTTGATGGCATCTTCAATGCTCAAAAGCGGCATTTTTTATACTCCTTCAGTTAATATTCTATTTGGTGTCCATTCAGAAATAGGATAATTTTTTAATAAGCCATTTCTGAATGGGCGCTATCTAAAACCGGATCTTGCAAGCAACTCCTCAATACCCGGTTTATCGTGACCCGCCGTGCTCGCCGGTTGGGTCACAAATCGTTCAATGTACTTTCCCACCAGGTCGGTTTCAATGTTTACCGCATCGCCGGGCCGCTTCAAGCCCACAGTCGTCAGCTTTGCCGTGTGCGGTATAATGCTCACGTCAAAGGCATCGGATCTACGGTCGTTTATTGTCAGGCTGACGCCGTCCACCGCCACCGAGCCTTTTTGGATCATGTAACGGGTCAATGCGACGGGAACGGAGATGGTTATCAGAATCACATTTCCCAGGTTTTTTAGAGATCGTATGGTGCCGACACAATCGACATGTCCCGATACCAGATGCCCGTCGAGGCGGTCTGAAAGCCGAAGGGCCCGTTCGATATTGACGGATTGACCGGTTTTGACCTTTCCCAGGGTGGTTGTGTGCACCGTCTCCGGTGATAGATCCACTTCAAACCGACTGCCGTCAAGAATGACCGCCGTTAGACAGGCCCCATTAACAGCAATGCTGTCACCGATTTTGGTGCCCGCAAGGGGAAACCCGGACGTAATGCCCAGTCGTTTCCCGCGGCCCGATGACCGCACAGACGCCACGGTTCCCAACCCTTCTATGATGCCTGTAAACATGTTTTTTTCAAATACCCTTCGATCATCACATCATCAGCGAATCGATGCAGTGCAATATCGGTTATGGAAACAGCATCTTTCATCAACGCCGGGCCGGGCCCGCTGCAAATCGGTACCCCATCGTCGCCGCCCAGAATCTTGGGCCCGTAAAAAAAATACACCTTGTCCACAATCCCGGCGGTAAAGGCTGAGGCCAGTACATGGCCGCCGCCTTCCACCAGAAGGCTGGTGACACCCGCGGCGCCAAGGGTTTTGACCAGCTCATTCAGATCGATTTTATCGTCTTTTACCGGGGAATTCAGTACTTGAATACCGCTTTCTATCAGCCTGTCTTTCTTGGCTTGCGCCACGTTCGGGCCCGAAACTACTATCGTATCAGAATCGGATTCGAGTCGCAATACCCTCGCATCTTCGGCGATGGTCAGCCGGGTGTCCAGAATGATACGTTTCGGATCGCGGCCCTTGCCGATCGGCAATCGGGTGGTCAGTTGCGGATCATCGGTTTTAATGGTGTTCACACCGACCATGATGGCGTCGACCTCATGGCGAAGGCGGTGAACAAACTGCCTCGCGGCGGGCCCGGTGATCCATTTGGAATCGCCGGTCCGGGTGGCCAAACGACCGTCCAGGGTTGCCGCGCATTTGGCGATTACAAAGGGCTTCCCGGTGCGAACAAAGGTAATGTACATTTCGTTCAATACCTGTGCATCGTCCCGGCACACACCACAGTCCACATCGATTCCCCGGGAAGATAGAAACCGGTTTCCACCACCGGTAACACTCGGGTTGGGATCGGCCATGGCCGACACCACCCGCCCAATCCCGGCGGATAAGATTTTTTGGGTGCAAGGCGGCGTTCTTCCCGTATGGTTGCATGGTTCCAAGGTCACGTACAAGGTGGCGCCGCGGGCATTGGGCGCCGCATCATCGATGGCGTTGACTTCCGCGTGGGCGCCGCCAACCGCCTCATGATACCCACGGCCCACCACCTGGCCGTCTCGGACGACAATGGCGCCCACCATTGGATTCGGGGCGGTATACCCCCGACCTTTCGCAGCCAGCGCCAGCGCCTGTTTCATAAATTTAATGTCATCCGCCAATGCCATAACCGCTTCTCACTGCGTGTTCAGCAAGCCTTTGAGCTCTGAAATGAAGTCATTGACATCTTTGAACTCCCGGTAAACCGATGCAAACCGGACGTAAGCAACATCGTCGAGCTGCTGAAGCTTTTTCATGACCATTTCACCGATTATGCTGGATGGAATCTCCTTTTTGCCGGTTTCTCTTAAATCCCGCTCCATGTCGTCGATAAACTCCTCGATGAGATCCATGCTGATATTTCGTTTTTCGCAGGCCCGCTGCATGCCGGCCCGGAGCTTATCACGGAGAAAGACTTCCCTGCGTGCGTCCTTCTTCACAATCATGATGGGAATTTCCTCGATGTGCTCGTAAGTCGTAAACCGTCGATTACAGTCCAGGCATTCTCTTCGTCGGCGAATCACGTTGCCGTCCTTGCTCAATCGAGAATCAATCACCTTGTTGTCCAGTTCCGCGCAAAACGGGCATTTCATATGTCGGTCTCCTTTGTCTTAGGGTTCACGAAAAAATTAATTCACAATTTTTTGGCGTCGAGGCGCTCACAGGGCAAGGCACGAAAATTAAAGAATATCAGGATATTCTGTATTTTCGTAACGCCGCCATGTGAGATGCATCGGCGTCTAAAATGTGAAGTTATTTTTGCGTGAGCCCTCAGGGCCAAGCTTAATCAATTCAACTCCCGCCTCCTGCATCAGTTGAGTAGAAATATCATCCGCATATCCGTCCAGGTAATAGATACCGCGAATCCCCGCGTTGATAATCATTTTTGCGCATATGGCACAGGGAAGGTTGGTGCAAAAAAGCAATCCGCCTTTGATGCTAAACCCATGATAGGCCGCCTGGATGATGGCATTCTGTTCTGCATGAATCCCGCGGCATAATTCATGGCGCTGACCCGATGCGATATTCAACTGCTCGCGCAAGCACCCGATGTCGATGCAATGCCGGACGCCGGTGGGGGCACCATTATAGCCGGTGCTCAAGATTCTTTTGTCCTTGACGACGACCGCCCCCACAGCACGCCGGGTGCAAGTAGACCGTTTGGCAACCAGCTGTGTAATCTCCATGAAATACGTTGCCCATGATGGCCTGGCTGTTACCGTATCCTTGGCTTTTCGAACCGGGTTCTCCGTCATGGTGATTCCTTTCTGCCTAAATCTACCAATTCTGGCTGGGCATTAATTAACACTAGATACAATCCTCACTGGGGATTCGGTCGAATTTTTCCAGCCGGGCCTGGTGCCTACCGCCTTCAAAGGATTCTTCGAGCCAGGTCTTGACAATTTCGATAGCCAGGGCATCTCCGATAACCCGGGCGCCCATGACCAAGATGTTCGCGTCATTGTGTCGGCGACTCATGAGTGCGGAAAACATATCGCTGCAAAGCGCCGCCCGAACCCCCGGGAAGCGGTTGGCCACCATGGACATTCCAATACCGGTTCCGCATAGAAGAATTCCTCTGGAAAATTTTCCCTCAGACACCATCTGCGCGACCTGACGCCCATAATCCGGGTAGTCCACGGAAGCGGTATCAAAGGGTCCGACATCATGAACCTCAATTGCTGATTGCACAAGATATGCCTTGATTTTATCTTTCAACGCTACGGCAGCATGGTCGCAACCAATAACCAGGGGTTTGCTTTCCGAGTTCATGGTAGAAATCCTCTATTTGGTTAGAAACGGAAATAATATATACATTTTCGGTGAATCGCAAGCAAAAATGGCCCGGACATGCACGGAGACACGCCTCAGGCCATGGTTAACCAGATCGACACCGAGTCAACAGAACCGGAAGGGATCACACCTTTCGAAAAACAAGGGTGCCGTTTGTTCCACCGAAACCGAATGAATTGCTGAGGGCAACATTTACATTCGCTTTACGCGCCACATTCGGTACGAAATCCAAATCACATGCCTCGTCCGGATTCTCCAGATTGATAGTGGGCGGTATAATGCTATGTGTGATGGTCATTACCGTAAACACCGATTCAATCCCGCCGGCACCGCCCAACAGGTGACCGGTCATCGATTTTGTGGAGCTGATCGGTATGGAATGCGCCTTTTCCTTGAAAACAGCCTTGATGGCCGTGCTTTCAAGGGCATCATTGAGCGGTGTACTGGTTCCGTGGGCATTGATATAATCGATATCCTGATATGAAACACCGGCATCAACCAGTGCTGCGCGCATGCATCGCATGGCCCCTTCACCCCCCGGCGCAGGCGCTGCCATGTGATAGGCGTCGCCGCTCATGCCCATTCCGAGGATCTCTGCATAAATTTTGGCACCACGCTCCTGGGCACTTTCCAGGGTTTCCAGAATCAGAATACCGCTTCCCTCTCCAACGACGAAGCCGTCCCGGTCTTTATCGAATGGACGCGAAGCCTTTTCAGGATCGTCGTTTCGCGTTGAGAGGGCGCCCATTGAATTAAAGCCGGCAATACAGGTGGGCGTGATGGTCGATTCCACCCCCCCGGTAATCATGGCGTCAGCCGCACCGTATTTTATGAGCTTTGCCGCCTCGCCCACGGCATGGGTTCCGGCGGCGCAGGCTGTGGCCACCGAAGAGTTCGGGCCTTTGGCGCCAAACTGTATGGATATCATTCCGGGGGCCATGTTACCGATCATCATGGGAATAAAAAACGGGCTCACCCGATGGGGGCCCTTGCTCTCTAGAATTTTATAATTTTTTTCCAGCATCTCCAAACCGCCCAGCCCGCAGCCGGTCAACACGCCAACGCGTTCGTTATTGCGGCGGTCAATGGTCAAGCCGGAATCTTCCACGGCCATCCGGGCAGCTGCAATGGCATAGGTAATAAACGGCTGGAGGCGCCGGGCCTCTTTTTTCGAAACATAGTCTTCTGCCTTGAAGCCTTTAACTTCGCCGGCAATCCGGGTCTTGAATGCGGTCGCATTAAACCGGGTCACCTCACCAATGCCCGACTTTCCTGCACACAGGGCATCCCAGGTTTCCGAAACACCAATACCAATAGGTGTGACAAGTCCCACTCCAGTTATAACTACGCGCCTATCCAACGCAACCTCCTTGCCGCTTTGGCTTGTTTCAGCCGAAGCGGTCGATTGTTTAAAAACCGTCGGGGCATTCAACGATGCCCCGTTTCGGTCTCAGTGCGTCCGACCATTTCGTTGGCCCCCATCGCAACGCGCTGAAAGGGCCAACCGCCGGCCTATTGCCGGCACATCAGGTGTTGGCCGTAACGTAATCGATGGCGTCCTTTACGCAGATCAACTCTTCAGCCTTTTCATCTGAAATTTCAATATCGAACTCTTCTTCCATGGACATGATCAATTCCACCAGGTCCAGGGAGTCCGCTCCCAGATCATCCACAAAAATGGCCTCGGGTACGATTTCTTCCAAGTCAACACTCAATTTCTCTGCAATGATTTTTTTGATTTTATCCTCAACGGACATAAGATCTTTCTCCTTTTAATGGGTTGATATTATTTATTACTTCGGTACCGTGTTTTGGTTTGTTTACATATGCAAACCGCCGTTTACGTGAATTACCTGGCCGGTAATATAGGCGGCGTCTTCCGAAACCAGAAAGCGAACCGTCTTGGCAATATCGTCCGGCTTTCCACCCCGTTTCAACGGGATTTGCTCCAGGTAGGCCGCCCGAACCTTTTCCGAAAGCGCCGCGGTCATATCGGTTTCAATATATCCGGGTGCAATGGCGTTTACCGTGACGCCCCGGGGCGCAAGCTCCCTGGCGGTCACCTTTGTCAGGGCAATCAGCCCGGCTTTGGATGCCGCATAATTGGCCTGCCCGGCACTTCCGATCACACCGGCGATGGATGCGATGTTGACAATCCGCCAGCTGCGCTGTTTCATCATGGCCTTGGCGGCCAGCTGACTGCACTGGTAGGCGCCCTTCAAGTTGATGTTCAAGACGCTGTCCCAGTCGCCTTCTTTCATCCGGACCAGCAGGCTGTCTCGGGTAATGCCGGCATTGTTGACCAAAACGTCAATCCGGCCGGTTTCATCCAGTACTCGGCTGAAGAAATCAGCCACCTGCTCCCTGGAAGCCACATCCACAGAAAAGCTTTTTGCACCACTGCCGATTTCAGCCACCTGTTTTTCGGTCTCGGCTGCCTCAGCGGCTTCACCTTCCGGATCACCGGGGTTGAAATAATTAAAATACACATCCACACCGGTGCCCGCCAGATAGCAGCAGATAACCCGTCCAATACCTCGGGAACCACCGGTTATAACAACCGTCTTGTTTGTTTGCTCTGTCATAATCACCTCGAAAATATCAAATCCGCTGCACGATCCATATCGGCAATGAACCCTTCCTGGCCGGCGACCAGCTCCTCAAGCGCCGTTTTCTGTCGGTAATCGGCAATTGCCTGGGCATCCAGCGCACCGGATCCCGCCAGGATCTGCCATGTGTTCTGGGTAACCAGCTGGGCGACTTGCCGTGCGAAGATTCTGGACATGGCGGCAAACAACTCCGCTTTCGAATCGCCTGCCCCGGCGAGGCCGGCAGCTTTCCGGGCCATGGCCGTCGCGACTTCCACATGGGTCATCATATCGGCCAGGGCAAACATGAGGTACTGTTGCCGGGTGAGCCGGTTGTTGTGAACCAGGCCGACGGCTGCGTTGACCGCATCGACGGCCTGGGCAATAATCCGGCAGCCGATCCGGCCGTATTTTTCACCAAGGGCTTCCATTTCCCGCGCCATGGCATTATAAAACTCGCCCTTGGTCTTGCGGCTTTTTTTCCAGCGAAAGGTGCTGATAATGTTCTGCATAATTTCACTGGTGCCTTCATAAATACAGGTGATCTTGACATCCCGCCGAATTTTTTCGACCTCGTATTCATTGATGTACCCGTATCCACCCAGTGCCTGAACACAATCTTCGGCCGTTTTGTTGGCCGATTCGGTGATAAAGTATTTGCAGACAGCCCCTTCTACCTGAAGATCCGATTCGCCCGCATCCAGTCGATGGGCCAGCTCATCCATATACGCCGCCCCGGCTTCCAATCGAACCGCATTGGGAACAATGAGCTTATGCGTATAGCCCTGCTTTTCCGATAGCGGAGAGCCGAACTGGATCCGCTCCTTTGCGTAGGGAATGGCAATGTCCAGGGCTGCTTCAGCCGCACCCAACGCCATTGCCCCCACCATCACTCGGGTATAGCCGAAAACCTTGTTGGACTGTTTCAATCCTTTTCCCGGCACACCGCCGATGAGGTTTTCCATCGGTACAAACACGTCCGATAAGTATAGCGGTGACGTGTTTGATGCGCGAATGCCGTGTTTCTCTTCGCTTTTGCCCTGCTCAAAACCCTTGGTTCCCTTTTCAACCACAAAAAAGGAGGGCCCTTCGGGTGTTTTGGCCAGTACCGTGCAAAAATCTGCATACCCGCCGTTTGATATAAATATCTTGCTGCCGTTGAGGGTATAACCGGTTATCTCTCCGGCGTCATTGGTCACCGGATCGGCCTTGGTTTCCAGGGCCGCCACGTTGCTGCCGGCATCGGGCTCTGTGACCCCATAGGCCACCAGGACTTCGCCGTCGGCTATGGCGCCGAGCCATTTTTCCTTCTGTGCGTCCGTTGCGCCCACCAGCAGTGGATCAGCGCCAAGTTGAATTGCAAAAAAAGCTGTGGAAACACCCAGGCAGATTTTGGCCAACTCACGGGTTGCCGCAACACAATCCCGCGCGCCACCGCCGACACCACCATATTCCTCGGGAATAAATAAAAGCTGCAGGCCGATATCCGGATCGAGCATTCTACGGATGACGTCTTCCGGAAAAGTTTCCGTCTTGTCCCACTCGAGTATGTTTTCCTTTGTCAACAGCTTCTTGCGTAAATCCTTGATGGTTTTCAAAACCAGCTTTTGCGAACGCGCGTCCAAACCCTGCAACTGCGTTTTGAATGCTGTCTTTGCAGTCGTCATGGGCTTAATCATCCTCTTCGTTATTGATTACGGTTCTTCCTTTATAGTCACCACATTCCGGACAGGCGTGATGCGGCAGTTTCGCCTCACCGCATTGGGGGCAAGTTGTGACGTTGGGCGCCGCTGTTTTCTGGTGGGTCCGCCGCATATCGCGTTTAGATTTCGACTTTTTCCTTTTTGGTACAGGCATGAGTAATCTCCTAAATATTTGTTATTATTGACTATTAGATGCAATTTAATTGCTAAATACTTTGTCCGGTCTCTAGTAGTTGAAAAGGCGGCGCTTGTCAAGAGCTTTAACAGTTTTTCTCATATGGCCGCTTGTGCTCACCATCACGTTATGATAAGGAGAGACGAGTTTTGGGGCTTGGACCGGTTTATCCATTTATCTGGCTAATATATTTATATAAAATGCAAAAACTGTGGACCAATTACCGACGGGAATTCCCCGCGCCGGTAGCAATCGGAACGGACTGAGTCAAATTGCCTGGTGAAAGATGTTATCCGCTTGCCAATTTTACTCATTTTCATCTGAAGTTATAGCAATTATAACTTATAAATATCTTATATTAATACGTATAAAATTATTACTATATTATTTTACTTTAACTCATGGCGTTAAACATTAACCTGGTCAATCCAAGATATTTATACTAAATCCATCCTACTTGAAGCTATTCTTGCTTCGACGATGGACACCGATTAAGGAAGGAACCCAACAATGACCAAAATTATCACCCGATTTCCACCGAGCCCATCCGGCAACCTTCACCTTGGTGGTGCCCGAACGGCGCTTTTCAATTGGCTTTACGCCCGGCACACGGGCGGGGAATTTGTGCTCCGAATCGAAGACACCGATGCCGCACGATCCTCCCAGGCCTCGGTCGATGTGATCCTTGAATCCCTTGAATGGCTTGGGATCGACTGGGACCACGGGCCGTTTTTTCAGTCCCAGCGCCTGCAGATCTACCTGGAGCATATCCAGACCCTTCTCGATAAAGGCCTGGCCTACTACTGTACCTGCTCCGTCGAAGCGGTGGAGGAGATGCGCAAAAAAGCCCTGGCGAGGGGTGAAAAACCGAAATACGACGGCACCTGTCGCAACCGGAGTCTGAAAAAATCCGACAATGCCGTGATCCGATTCGCCGCCCCCACCCGGGGCACGACGGTCGTCTCAGACAAAGTCAAGGGCAATATCACCCACCCCAATTCGGAATTGGATGACTTTGTCATCTGCCGAAGCGACGGAACCCCCACCTATCACCTGGCCGTTGTGGTCGATGACATTACCATGGGCGTTAACACAATCATCCGCGGTGACGATCACGTCAACAACACGCCCAAGCAGATCCTGCTCTTTGAGGCACTGGACAGCCCCCTGCCGACCTTTGCCCATGTTCCCATGGTGCTGGGACCGGATCGCACCCGATTGAGCAAACGACACGGAGCCACGTCGGTAACCGCTTACCGCGATGAGGGAATTTTGCCTGATGCCATGATCAATTTTCTCGTTCGGTTGGGATGGTCGCATGGCGATGAGGAATTTTTCACCCGGGAGGCGCTCATTGAAAAATTCTCACTTGAAAACATCGGCAAATCGGCCGGTATTTTCAATCCGGAAAAGCTCATGTCATTAAACGCGGACCACATCAAGGCCGCCCGACCGCAGGCCCTGGCCCGGCAGGTGATACCCTTTCTGGCCAAAAAAGGCGTAGATGCCCAGCCGGACGACTATTTGGCAAAGGCCCTGGACACCCTTCGAACCCGGAGCAAAACCTTGCTGGAGATGGCCGAAAGCGCCTGCTTTTATTATCAAGACATCACCCGCTATGACCCAAAAGGCGCCAAAAAATTCTTAAAACCAAGCGCCCTGGACGGTATCGAAAAACTCATTATCCGGCTGGAAGCGCTGGAAACCTTCTCCCAGGAATCTTTGGAGCATGCGTTTCTGGCCGTCATGGAGGAAACCGGGCTCAAACTGGGCAAAATTGCCCAACCGGTTCGCCTGGCACTAACCGGTACCACCGTCAGCCCCGGTATCTTTGAGATCATCGCAGTGCTTGGAAAAGAAAAGACCCTCTCGCGGCTCAATGGCGTCAGACAATTTATCATTGATCGGCAGAAGACAGGCGACTGATGCAATTTTTTCATTGACTCGGCATCATCTTTTTTGTATACAGTTCCCCGTAATTTTTCATGGGAGATCGTCCAGCGGCAGGACTACGGACTCTGACTCCGTCAACCCAGGTTCGAATCCTGGTCTCCCAGCCAAATAAAATAAGGGAAATCAGTAAGTTAGACCTGGTTTCCCTCTTTCATTTTAGTGGCTTTTTTTTGGGGGTCAACTATGGGTCAACTTTTTTCAGCCCATCTGGGTAATTTTGACTCCTTTTGTAGACCCAATTCGATCTCAGCCACAGCTGTTACCTCATGGTCGGTGGCTTG
>JAFDDL010000085.1 GCA_019310865.1 Deltaproteobacteria bacterium
TCCGGAAAACTAACCAATAAATTGAAAACCATTTTGAAGGGAAAGCCATCCCGTGCAACCGGTTAGTCCGGATAATCCGGATTGAAGGAATTGATGATGTATGAATTGAAAGTCAAGGCCCGCTTTGCAGCCGCACATCACCTGAAGATGGTTGCCAAGAAATGTGAAAATCTCCATGGCCATAACTGGCATATTGAAGTGTTCGTTACAGGCAAGTCATTAAATGAGGCCGGTGTCCTGGTTGACTTTGGGGTGGTCAAGACGCACTTGAGAGAAATCATCGAGACGCTGGACCATAAATTTCTAAATGAGCTGGAAATGTTCAGCAATTCCTGCCCATCGTCCGAAAACGTTGCCCGCTATATTGCCGATTCGATGGATGCAAAAATCGATATGCCCGGTGTCAGGGTCTCCCGGGTGATGGCCTGGGAATCGGACGATGCCGGTGCCACCTATATCGTCGAGTAGGCTGCCGCTACGTTCTGACTGCCCCCAACAACTCGTCCCGGGTAATAATGGCGGATACGTCCACCACATGCCGGCCGATATTCTCCAACCCGCCCTCCTGGCGGTCCACCAGGACCAGGGCCTTAACGACGATAAGCCCTTCTTCGGTCGCTCTCTCAATCGCATTTACGGTAGATCCGCCGCTGGTGGCCACATCATCGATAATCACAACTCGCTGACCGGGCTTCAGGTCCCCTTCAATCCATTTGGCGATACCGTGGTCTTTTTTATTCTTTCGTATGGAAAATGCAGCCATCGGCTTTTGCATCATCTGTGACACAAAAGCGGTGGCCACCGCCATGGGGTCCGCACCGAATGTCAACCCGCCGATACCGGCCACATTCAAATCCTTGATCGCATCAAACATCAGATGCCCGATGAGAAACATTCCCCTGGGGCTCAGGGAAGTTGGCTTACAGTTGACATAAAACCGACTTAATTTTCCTGAAACGAGTTTAAACACCGGCTCCCGGCTGTATTTAAATGATTTTTCGCACAGCATCTCAATGAGTTCCTGTTTCATCGAGTCGGTATCGCAATTGGTTTCCATGGCCGCTCCTGTTTGCTAAAATGAAGTAATTGTTGATTTTTTCTTGATATTTAGGTAAAAAGCCCCCACCGAATATGGAAGAAGCCTAAGTCTTGGGATTCAGCGGAGGCCCTGAGCAAGGAAAACCAGATGGCACTCCTTGAGCTCAAGAGCCCTCTTATCAGGTAACCCAAAACAGGTCAATTCAAAAACCCAAAGCTGCCGGGATAAGCGCATTTGGAAGAAAAAAAAAGAAACCTAATCATCCGGATGTTTCATGTTCACAAATCTTTCGGCGCAAAAAAAGCGCTGGTTGATATCAACCTGGATGTTTATAAAAATGAATTTCTGTTTATCACCGGCGCCAGTGGCGCAGGGAAAACAACCTTGTTGCGGTTACTGTACCTGGGTGAACACGCTTCGGAAGGGCAGATACTGGTCGACGGAATGAATTTGGCCAGAATCCACGCCAAACGAACGCCATATCTCAGACGCAAATTTGGTATCATCTTTCAAGATTATAAACTCATCCCCACGAAAAATGTTTTTGAAAACGTTGCACTGGTACTCGAAGCGACGGGCCACAAACAAAAATCCATTGAAAAAAAGGTCAACAGCGTGTTGCGAACCGTGGGCATGGAAGATAGGCGCAAGATGCTGCCGCCAAGCTTGTCCGGTGGTGAACAGCAACGTGTGGCCGTAGCGCGAGCCGTCGTGGGAAACCCCAACATCATCCTTGCCGATGAGCCCACCGGGAGCCTGGATCCGGAATCGGCCGATATCATTTTCGATTTGCTCAAAAAATTTCACGACCGGGGTGGAACCCTGATGATTGCCACTCATGACCGAAACCTGCTCCAAAGATCAGAATGCCGAATTATTCGACTGAATCAGGGAAGGATTGAGCTACAATGACGTTTTTCCTGAAAAAGGCCATTAAGGATATTTCGAATAACCGACTGCTCAACGGTGTGGCCGTCATTACCATTTCCCTTTCTGTTCTCATTGTCAGTGCATTCGGCCTGTTTTTAACAAATGCCAATGAAATGATCCACTCCTGGAAAAAGGGCATCCGCATCATGGCATACCTGTCGCCGGAGATCTCCGGCAAGCAGGCATCGGAAATGAAAGATAAAATCAAGACGATGTATGGCGTTCACGAAATTCGATTCATATCAAAAACCGATGCACTGTCGCAGTTGCGTTTGCAGCTGAAGCAACAGATCTCCCTGCTCGATGGCCTGAAAGAAAACCCCCTTCCCAATGCCTTTGAAATTCGATTGCTCCCGGCTACCCGGGTCAACGATCGCCTGGAGGTGTTAACTGCCAATATTGAAGCGCTCGATGGCATTGCGGATGTGGAATATGGGCAGAAATGGATGGGGAAAATTTCTTCAATCCTGTCTTTGTTCCGATTTGCGGGGTTTGCAATGGGCGGTCTGTTTCTGATGGCCACGGTATTTATTGTTGCCAACACCATTCGTCTGATTATTTATTCCAGGCGGGAAGAAGTGGAAATAATGCGATTGGTGGGGGCAACGGATCGATTTATCAAATTGCCATTTTTTATCGAAGGGATCCTACAGGGTCTGTTGGGGGCTGTTTTGGGCTTGGGCGTGCTGTTCATTGCCTTTCTGCTCATTTCTTCAAATATCGGCCAAGGCTATTTCGGTGCCGGATTTCAATTTCGTTTTTTTTCACTTGGCACCTCACTGGTTGCCGTGTTGCTCAGTATGATGATCGGTTGGATCGGATGCTTTCTGTCTCTAAAACAATTTTTAAAGTCTTCCTGACGGCCGCAATGGTGCTGATCCTGTTCAGCGATGCCGCGATCGGTGCAGATCCCAATGCCATCGATGATGCTGACCCGGCACCGTTTGACCCGGTTGAGACGGAAGCGACCATTGAAGCGCTGCGGGGAAAGTCAAGCCGAATCGATCGCCGGATTGACGCAGAACAGAAAGATGTTCAACTGTTTACCAAAAAGGAAGTCGATCTGCTCAACAGCCTGGATAAAACCGAACGACGTCTCAATCAAACCCGGAAAGCGGTTGCAAAAACCCGATCCGATTTGACCAAACTTGGAAAAAAAATCGAAAAAAACCAGGCCGCTATTCACGCCCTCAAAGCGGAAATACGCACACTTGAAAGATATGCCGCAAAACGGCTCGTTGCATTGTATAAGCTCGGACAGCTAGGCAAAATGCCCGTTCTCGCCTCAGCCGAATCGATTTATGACATGCTGAACCGACAACGAGGCCTTGAACGCATTCTTTCCGCAGATGAGATCGTTTGGCGACAACTCGGAGAAAAAAAGGCGCTTCTGCTATCATACAAGCATGAATTAGCCGAACAGCGACAGAACCGTGTCACGCGTACAGAACGATTAAATCGGCAGATGACCATCATGACCCAACAGCAGGCGAAGCGGGCCTCGCTGTTGTCGCAAATTCAGAAAAAAAAGGCGCTGGCGCTGGCGGCCGTACATGCCTTAAAGGAAGCATCCCGGCAACTGGACCGGCAAATCGAGGCCCTCAACTGGGAAGTTCACCCGACCGGCGTCTCAGACCGCTTGGATCCGGCTGCATTTGATCAACTTAAGGGGTTGCTTAAAGCGCCTGCTAACGGTAAAATAATTTTTAAATTCGGTCATTTTACGGATCAACGACTCAATTACGAGAGCTTTCGAAACGGCATCGAGATCAAAGCCGATCGGGGCGAGCCGATCCGGGCCATTTATAGCGGAACAACCCTTTATGCCGACTGGTTCAAAGGGTACGGAAACATGATCATCATTGACCACGGTCACAGTTACTGTTCCGTTTACGCGAATGCTGAAGATCTTTTTAAGGAAAAGGGTGATCGGGTCGATCTAGGGGAGGTGATTGGCACGGTTGGCGATAGCGGCTCTCTAATCGGTCCGAAGCTGCATTTTGAAATACGATTTTACGGCAAACCCATTGATCCGATCGCCTGGATCGCATCAGAATAAAGGAGAACGTCCAACATGATAGAAAAGACAGGGAAACAGGTCAAATTATGGTGGATGATGCTAATTGTCGTCATCATTTGGACCATTACTGCCGGCTTTTGGCGAGACCTTTCCGCAAATAATGAAGAAATCTACAAGGGATTGAAAATCTTTTCAGATGTGCTCGATATTGTTGAAAACAATTATGTTGAGGAGGTTGAAAAAACTGAACTTATTGAAAAAGCAATCCAAGGCATGGTGCAGAGCCTTGATCCACATTCGGCGTTTTTACCGCCGCGAGCCTTAGAAGAGCTTCAGGTCGATACCCAGGGTGAATTTGGCGGCATCGGCATTGAAATTACACGGGTGAAAGGTGTCCTGACCGTCATTTCCCCGATTATCGGCTCACCGGCACACGATGCCGGCGTCAAGACCGGAGACCAGATCATCAAAGTCAACGGAACCATCACCAAGGATATGATGTTATATGAAGCGGTTAAGCTGATGCGCGGGGCCAAGGGGACCAGCGTAATCATTACCGTAATACGCCAAGGGGAACCG
Organism: Deltaproteobacteria bacterium; assembly: GCA_019310865.1. The sequence goes on from JAFDDL010000085.1 coordinate 4,569, forward strand.
GAACCCCTCGACTTCGAAATCAAGCGCGCTACCATTCCCATTGAAAGCGTCCGATGGATTAACATGAGACCGGGGTTCGGGTATGTTTCCATCACCAACTTCAGGGAAAACACCACCAAAGACTTGAAAAAAGCCTTGACGGCGATAGAAGCCGAAGGCCCGCCACTGAATGGACTGATCCTTGATTTACGGGACAATCCCGGTGGACTTTTGACCCAAGCAGTAGACGTTACGGATCTGTTTATCAAAAAGGGCGTCATCGTTTCCATGAAGGGCCGATCCGGTAAAAACTCAAAAGTTTACCGGGCGACCCCCAACCGTATAAAGCGTAAGTATCCCATCGTTGTTCTCATTAACGGCGGCAGCGCAAGCGCTTCGGAAATTGTTGCCGGTGCACTTCAGGACCATCAACGCGCTTTGATCCTCGGCACCACATCATTCGGCAAAGGCTCTGTTCAGAATGTGGAAGCCCTGCGGGACGGCTATGGACTGAAGCTGACGATCGCCCGATATTACACGCCAAAAGGAAACTCCATACAGGCTGAAGGTATCGAACCGGACATCGTCGCGGAGAAACACAAAACAGATACAAAAAAACCAAAAAAACACACCCGAATCACGGAAAAGGATTTAAAGAACCACCTCGAACCGGAGGTTGGGGAACCCGGGGACACCGGCGAAACCGCCCCCGATACGAAAAAACTGAAACGGGGAATGATCTCGCGTCATGGGCCTTTGGAACTGGAGACATTAAAAAATGATTCCCAGGTAATGAATGCGCTTGAGTTGCTGGTGGGCTATCACATCTTCCAAGACATAAAAGGTTGATACGACCCTAGCCCATGTCGTCCAAACAGCCCAAAAAGCGAACAAAGCGATCGCGCACCCGTAAAAAGCGACCCCGGAAGGATTCCCCGCAGAAGCAGTTAAAACGCGCCCTGCTGGGAATCTCTCTATTGCTTTTTGTGGTTTTCCTGGGTGCCTGGCTAGTCGGCCGATTCTTGGCGGTTGAGCAAAAACAAACCGCACCGCCCTCACCGGTGCGCCGGCACGTGGTGCAAGAGGACTTGAAAGCACCCCGATTCGAGATATTTCCAAGCGATACCAACGGCGCCCGAACCGAACCGCCAAAGGCCCTCGTACCAGCCAAACCACCCGGCCTTCCTCAAGTGGCCATTATCATTGACGACGTGGGCTATGACCTCCAGATTGCCACGCAATTGATTGCCTTGAGCGACCGGTTCACGCTTTCCATTTTGCCTTTCAGTCCGTTCCAGGACCAGATCGTTGCGGCAGCCCAGGTAAAGGGCCTCGAAACCATGCTTCATTTGCCCATGGAGCCCAAGGAATATCCACATGTAAATCCCGGTCCAGGCGCCCTGTTCTCATCCATGACGCCTGATGAACTCATCGATCAATTAACTTTGAATATTCGATCCATACCCGGCATAAAAGGTGTCAATAATCATATGGGCTCGCGAATGACCGAGGTCTCCACTCAAGTGTATCAAATACTTTCCATTCTAAAACGCGAAGGGCTTTACTTTGTCGACAGTCGCACCACCGCTCAAACGCTCTGTAAGCCCTCAGCCAGACTACTGCAGGTGCCGTTTGCCGAAAGGGACGTGTTTCTGGATCATGAGCCGGATTCAACGTTTATTGAAAAACAGCTCGATCGACTCATTATGAAAGCCGAGCGACAAGGATGGGCCGTGGGGATCGCACATCCCCATGTGACAACGTATCAGGTACTAAAAAATAGGCTTCCGCAATTGAAGGAAAAAGTCAAACTGGTCCCTGCCTCACAGATCGTTGGGAAACTCGGTTAATGCGGTTACGTCAGTCGGCACAGATGGGGACTATATCCAAAAGCTCTTGCATTGTCTCATCAAACTTGATGCCGATACCGGCGGCAGTGGTTCGTGCCACCGTACCGGTTACGGTGATGAAGTGCTGGTAACCGGGCAGGGGAAAGGTAAGCTCCAATGACTGACCCACCGAAAACACCGACCGCGTCCGGATGAAAACACCACCGGCGCCGATATCACGCAATAGATCTTCATACGCATGCCCACCAACGTCATAACGAACATGGATGGAAGAGGGCGTTCTTTGCGTTTTTCTCTTTTCCACTTGTGAGGGCCGGTCGGAAGAAGCCATAGGGTAATCCTTATTCATTAAGATTAGGCGCTCATTATCGTCATTTTTTTCGGGGCGCGAACCGAAGAAACACCCGATATTTATCAGACAGGACATCTGGTGGAATGTTATATCCCTCCGGCACCAGTAGAACCAGCACACGGCCCGTAGCCGGATCCTCGGCTGTATTTTTTTCACGGCGGTCAGTCTGTCCCTGCTGAGGTCCCTGTCTTCTTCGTCTGGGTGGACGTATATTTAAAACGCGGGCCTCCACATACGCCCCCCTGGTTTGCACTTTCTTCAGGGGTTGTCCCACTCGCGGTGTTGCGCCGATTACAATTTCCATTGGATGCCGCCCCCTTTCAGTTCGATATCTATATGGCGTATCGGCATCTTATCAACCACGCTTTAACGTTTTATTTTTTCCCATGACGGATTAAAATATCCATGTTTAAGGTGCGGAAACATCACCTTGACTTGCTCGACCAAGGCGAACATTCCCATGGGTGGGCTACCGGGCGCAACACCGGCCATCTGCTGCCAGTATCTTAAGGGATCGATATTCAGATTCCGCCATTGAATCTGGTCAATGGGATGGTCGGATAAAAAGGCCATCAATGCCGCTTTTTCTTCGGCTGTATCCGTAAAGCCCGTTAAATTCAGATAATTGATGGCAACCGGCTTACCCAAGCCGATGGCCAGATCAATGCTTGCGATCACATCTTCGAAATCATATCCCGCTGGATTGAAATATCGATCATAGCAACGCCTACGAACAGAATTGAGACTCACCCGAATGGCATCGAGACCGTCATGAAACAAAGATTCCAACACGCCCGGTAGGCTTCCATTGGTGTTCATATTGATGGTGCCGTTTTGCGTAACCGACCGAATCCGTCGAATGGCCGGCCCGATAACCTTGCTTGCCAACAGGGGATCGCCTTCACACCCCTGCCCGAAACTAACGACGCCGTCTTTCACATTGGAAAGATGTGCCAGTGCAATTTCGGCGATTTCATCCGGTTTCGGCATAAAGGCAATCCGGTCCTGACAGCGAGAAATGCTATTGTCATTTTGGTGTGAAATACACCCAAGGCATTTGGCATTACATTGGGGTGATGTGGGCAACGGCGCCTCACAGCGTCCAATAAAAAAATTTTTTGCGGCAGGGCACCCATACGTCACCGCGCATTTTTCCAGGTGCTTTCGAAGCCGGTTTTCGGGCATCTTTTTTTTCATGTCCCGAATCCCGCGCATCACCTTTTCCGGTTGCATCAAGCGCAGATCCTGACGACGCTCCGTATCAATTTGAAAAACAGCGCTGCGAAAACCGTCTCGCTCCCATCCGACTGCTCCATAAGAAAAGAGTGGCAGATTATCTGCGGCATCCATTTCCTGGTAAGCGGGAACCTGTGAAATCACGTATCCAGGTGAATTAAACGCAGCAACCGAATATAGGACTTCCCCCGGTTCGTGAGGATTTTGGGCCACAGGAACGATTTGTCCTGTTTGAAATTCCAGTAAAATCGGTACCCGGTCCGGTAAAAACATCAACTCGCTGCCGTGGGGCAAACTCCGGGTTGACCCATGAGACAGTGGCGAGAAGGTGTCACCGGCCATTCCCAATGCACCATACCCGCTCAGTTCGAATATTTCTCCAGCCGCATTGGCAACAACCGCGTTTAACAACTGGTTACGTCCCACTTAACCTCCCACCCGTTTGTGACCACTGCACTCAGATGTCCGTCAAATTCATGCTGAAAAACGATCCATTCCAAATCCCGGTGAACCACACCCACCCGGTGCGTATCGATAATTTGCGCAATCCGGCAATCCGACAGCTCCCGCAGACCGGCGCCTGTGGCCTTCAGTACTGCCTCCTTGGCGGTCCAAACCCGGAAAAAAAACTTGATGGAGTCGGCGGCTCCCAGCTGCCACTCGGCTTGGCCGGCAATCTTTTTTCGCATTGCCCGGTCGTAGGGCCTCACTCGCTCGATATCGATCCCAATCGGCCCGGGCGCCACCACGCCGGCCACATATCTATCCTTATGGGAAATGGACCAGTGGCAACCATCTTTGGGTATGGGCGCACCCCGGTCATCCTGCTCGAGTTCTTTCAAAATGACGCCGCTTTTACGAGCAGAGGCCGCCAGGGCTTTTCGGGCAAAACCACTCAAGGCGGTCGTTTTTTGCCGACCCGTAAGCTGCCGATATTGATCCGGAACCGCCATTATCACGGGATGAATCGTCGTCAATGGTATCACCTAACTGGATAAAATGGATTTATCTCAGGAAGTTTGTGGTTTTTGGGGCGGGCGGGCGAGACAGACATCGCGATATTATGCAGATACCGATTCGTTTATGTGTTTTCATCCTGCGCTTCTTCGAGATTCTCCCTAAGAAATATCGAAAAAGACGTTGCATCAAAGGTGATGTTGTATTGTTTTCTCAAGGCTTCCAGATCATCAGAAATATCCCGGGCGCTTTCATATCTTGAAGATAGATCCTTTTCCAGACATTTCATTACAATATCGTTCAATTCCACGGGTATATCCGTTCTGGTTTGTTTCAATGGCGGAATTTCCATATTGGGCATCGCGGTGATGGCTTCCGTATCCGAGCTGAATTCGTGCAATCTGTGACCGATCAGCAACTCGTATGAAACAACTCCAAATGAATAGATATCCGCCTGCTGGTTCACGTCCGCTCCCAGCGCTTGTTCCGGCGCCATATAAGACAGCTTACCCTTGACAACACCGGCCTGGGTCAAGCTGGGTTCGGATTTCGCTTTGGATATCCCGAAATCCGTAATTTTAACCTCACCCTGGTAAGATATGAGCACATTCTGGGGGCTGATATCACGGTGCACAATATTTAACGGTTCGCCGGATTTCTCATCTTTTTTGGAATGGGAATAATACAGACCGTTGCTGATCTGCAGCATCAAAAAAACACAACAGTCGATGGGAAGATTGTCTTTTATCTGGAACTGGAGTTGTGCCAGATTTTTGCCATGTACGTATTCCATGGAGAGAAAGCTCGCATTATCTATCTTCCCGAAATCCATTACTTGGACAATATTGGGATGCTGGAGCAATGCCGCCAGTCTCGCTTCCCGAATGAACATCTTGTTAAACTCCGGGTATTGCACCAAGTGGGGCAAGATTTTTTTCAGCGCAACAGTTTTTCGAAATCCGTCCCCGCGCACATAATCTGCAAGATATAATTCAGCCATCCCGCCCTGAGCGATTTTTTTACGCAGTATGTAAGGACCGATTCGCGACATCCCCGCCATTTCCTTCTCAAGCTTAAGGGCCTTGGCTTTGGCGAAATAATCCTTCATGTATAGGATAAGGGCCAACGAAAACGTCACAAATATAAGCGCCAACGCAAAAAATCGTTGGTATCGGCGCAGGGTGAGGTTTGATCCGGTGCCGGACAATGCATACTGGATTTTACCGATTTTTACCTTTGAAAACAGCACATCCGTAGAAAAAAGGATCATGTTTTCATCGGCCCTTGATAGGCCCGATGTGATGGTAACACCTTTGACCTCATCCAAATATTGCTTTTGCCGCAAATCCGGAAACGGTCGATTGATCATCTCAGGATTGGTGTGCGCCATGATGGTGTCATTGTGATCCAGAACCGCTATGAATTTGACATCTTTGGATTTGGAAGCATCGCGGATAGCGGCGCTCAGGGACAGCGTATCATGTTCAAGCAGGTATGGTGCAGACGTTTCGGCCACCTCCAAAGCGGTACGGGTTCCCACCCGGGTCAGTTGCGCATGATGCTT
>JAFDDL010000693.1 GCA_019310865.1 Deltaproteobacteria bacterium
ATCGATTTTACACGGAGTGCGGATGCTTCCTGTTCAGATTTTTTTGAATGAACTCAACCTGCCGTGAGTATCTATTGCGTAGCACAGTTTCGTTCTGTTCCCTTCTTACCGCCTTTTAGATGAACGGCCAATCCCAGCTTTCTCATGCGGGCGCGCAGGGTTGATCGCGGGAGCCCGAGCAGTTCGGCCGCGCCGCCGGGCCCGGCCACTTTACCGTTGGTTAGGCTCAGCACATGGGTGATATACCGACGCTGGATTTCTTCCAGGGTGGGGGTGTCGGCAAAGGGGTCGTCATATTCCCGGCATGCGTCCGGCAGATCGATTTCCAGCATGTCATCAGGTGACAGCAGCACGGCCCTTTCAATGGTATGTTCCAGCTCCCTTACATTGCCGGGCCATGTGTAATTTCTCAGCGTTTGCTCAGCTTTTGGGTCGAAGGCGATATTGGGCCGGTTGTATTTCTTGGCAAAACGGGTAAGAAAATGTTCGGCCAGAAAAGAGATGTCCTCGGGGCGGTCTTTCAGCGGTGGGATCCGGAACGGGATGACATTCAAGCGGAAGAAAAGGTCCTCACGGAATCGGCCGGCCTTTACTTCCGCCTGTAAGTCCCGGTTCGTGGCGGTAATGAGTCGAAAATTCGAGCGCATGCTTCGATTACCACCGACGCGATTGAAGGTCCCCTCCTGTATGGCCCGAAGAAGCTTGACTTGAATGGATTTGGGTAACTCGCCTACCTCGTCGATAAAAAGCGTTCCCCGGTCCGCCAGCTCAATGCGGCCTCTCTTTTGACGATCCGCACCGGTAAAGGCGCCTTTTTCATGGCCGAACAGCTCGCTTTCAAACAGGGCTTCCGGGATCGTGGTCGAATCAATCACGATGAAGGGCATTTGGGCCCTTGGGCTCATTTTATGGATCCGGTGTGCCAATAACTCCTTGCCCACGCCCGAGTCGCCGAGGAGGAGAATGGTGGAATCCGATTGTGCCACCCGATCCACCTTTTTTAGAAAATTGTCCATCAGGCCGCTTTTGTAAAGAAATAGTTTGCCCTGAGCTGTTTCTTCTGAAAATGTCTCCTTGGGGATCGCTGTGTTTTTTTCTTCTTTAAGCCGGCAGTAGCTTTGGATGCGGTCTACCAGTTTGTTGAAGTGATACAAAATGGTGTCCAGAGAGGGTGAGTCGATAAAATCAAAACAATCCTCCAAATAGGAATTGTCATGGTAGAGTACCCCTTGTATCTGGTCTTTGTCCTTGATTGGAAGGCAAAAGATTGCTTTGGCTTGGATAGCTGTTTTTCCACCATACGAAGGATTGGTTCGCTGCAGGATTGGTTTTTTCTGGCGGAACGTTTTTAAAACGAGCGATAGATTGGGGGCAAAGTGTTTGCTGGTTACTTCGCTTTCGGTCAAATTACAGCCGGCGCGCAACTGTGGGTTTTTCACATATCGTCCCTTGGGAAACCAGAATAGCCCGCCCCTTTCGGCCCCAAAAAAACGGTTGGTGGCCAGCACCACGCGGGTGTAGATTTGGTCCGGGTTTTCAGCAGGCAAAACGGTTTCAATCAGTTCGAAGAATCCTTGCAATGCGTCTTTGCGGGGTGTTTGCGATTGGGTTATCTGTCGACCGGGTTCGATGAAACGCCGTAAATCGTCCGGAAAAAACAATTCGGCATATTCGCCGAGAATGCGCCAGGCGGCAAGGGCCTGTTTTTGTGCTTCCGGGTGATCCTCCTCAGCAAGCGCCACCCTGGCAATTTCTGTGAGGGTTTTGCTTAGCTGCACACGATCACCGGCCGCCTCAAGGTATTCCCGGCTCTTATTCAGATCCGCTAAAATATCCGAGTGGTCCGTCCCTTTTTTTATGCTGTCGGTTGCAACCAGACGAAGGGCGACACCCGTCAGATGGACATTGTTGCCCACTTTGATTCTTTCGATGACCTGGTAGAAACTCAACTCAGGGATGGGACTGAAGCCGAGACGATTGAATTTATGAAGCATTTCAAGGTCCCAGGGAGATGAAAACTGACGGGCCAGGAGTTGCTCTGATGACTCGGTAAATGCCTGGAATAAATAAAGATACGCGCGTTCTGCGCGGCCTTTCTGCATGGCATTTAAGGCCAGGCCGAACCTGGCGACCCGAAGGGCGATGGTATTGTCTTCCGCCGCTGCCTGTTCGGCCGTGTTTTCAAGATGATATGCGCCTTCCTGGTATCGTTTGATCAGAACCAGCATGGTGCCCAGCATGGCTCTCAGGATCAATGCCTGGGAATTATCCGATCGCTGCTCAGCCAGTCGCCAATTAGAATCGAGGCTGCCGATAGCACGGTGAAAGTCGCCCAGGTAACCCAGGCATAACCCCAGAAAAAAAGGCGTGGTTGGATCCGGAAAAATATCTTCCTGCTCCCTGTCCACGAGCTGGTCGGCTCGCTCAAAGTATGTCAGCGCCTTTTTCAACCGGCCCTGGAATAAATAGGAAATTCCCAGAAAACCGGCTGAACGATTTAATATGTCTTCATCTCCTAACGCCTCGACTTCTTTGATGCCGGCTGTGATCATATCCGATAGTTCGGGCCGGTGATCCACAAACCAGTGCAATCTGCCCATGTG
>JAFDDL010000694.1 GCA_019310865.1 Deltaproteobacteria bacterium
GCATGCATAGAGTTTGGCCATGGCCTTCAACATGGGATCCGCTTTTCCCTGATCGATCATCCAGGCGGATTTATAGACTGTGTTTCGGGCGATTTCGATCTTGGTGGCCATCTCTGCGATCTTGAATTGCGTGGCCTGAAAACTTGCCAGGGGCCGGCCGAACTGAACCCGGCCTTTCACGTGCCGGATTGCCATATCCAAGGCCCCCTGGGCAAGGCCCACGCCATGCGCCGCTACGTAAGCACGGGAGCGATCGAAAAACTTCATCAACTGAATAAAACCATTTCCTTCCTGACCCAGAAGATTCTCTCTGGGCACGCGGACATCCGTGAAGTAGAGTGCAGCGGTGTCCGAACACCGAATCCCCATTTTACCTTTCATCTCCTCGGCCGCGTAGCCTTCACGATCGGTCTCCACGATGATGATGCTGTGACGACCGGTTTTGGATTTTTCTTCCGGATGGGTCAGGCAAAAGACCAGCATAAAGGTGCCCACGGTTCCGTTGCCGATCATCACCTTGCTTCCATTGATGACCCATTCATCCCCATCCAGGACGGCTTTGGTGGCCGCAGAAGAAACGTCGCTGCCGGCATCCGGTTCTGTGATGGCAAATCCCATGATGGCCTTCCCGTTGAAAAGCGGGGGAAGATATTTTTTCTTCTGCGCTTCGGTGCCGAATAAAAGAAGTTCTTCGGCGCCGAAACTGACCGAACAGAGCTGCTGCCCGATGCCCGGGTCCACCTTCCAGAATTCTTCGAGCACCAGCGCATGTTCCAGGAAGCCCAATCCCGGGCCACCGTATTCTTCAGGGATAAAAAGCCCGAGGAGACCCAGTTTTCTAGCCTTTTCCAATATCTTCGCCGGAAACGTCTCGTTGATGTCACAGTCCCGGGCAACATCTGTAATTTCTCCCTCGGCAAATTCCCGCGCCGCCGCCTGAATGTCTTGCTGTAACTCAGTGAGTTCAAAATTCATCCCAAATCTCCTATTCTAGTGTTCCGTCCAATATATATCTCTTAATTTGCGTTTCAGTATCTTGTAGCCGCCTCCGGACATGGGCATCTCGGAAATATCTATAAAATCAACCGACTTGGGTTTTTTATAGGACGCCATCCTTTCCTTGCAGAATTCGATGATGTCGCTCTCGCTGACCTGTGCCCCTTGTACCGGAACAATGACGGCCTTGACCGCCTCCCCCCATTTCTCATCCGGAATGCCGATGACCGATACAATGTGAACGGCCGGATGGTCCGAAATCACATCCTCGACCTCCCTCGGATATATGTTCGTACCGCCTGAGACGATCATGTCCTTTTTCCGGTCCACCACATAGTAAAACCCGTCTTCGTCGATTTTCACCATGTCCCCCGAATACCACCAGCCATCCTCGAACTCCGTGGCATGCGGGCGATTCCAATAACCGGCTGCAACCGCCTCTCCACGGATGGCGATCTCCCCGATCTCACCGGGTCCCAGTTCCCTGTCTTGATCGTCAACCACCTTCGTCTGATAACCCAGGCACGCCCTTCCGATGGAGGGCAGCCGCCTGGCCAGGGGACCGTCCACACTCACCTCCCGGGGCCGCATGACCGTCCCGAGAAGCGCGGTTTCCGTGGTGCCGTACAGCTGGTGGAAATTGGGGCCGAGATATTTGGCTCCTTTGGCCAGAAGCTCCGCAGCGATGGGGGCTGCCGAGGTGAACCAATGCTCCATGTGGGAAAAATCCGTCTTTTCCACCTCCGGATGCTGAAGCATCATCGCCAGAAGGGTGGGGCTGAATTGGGTAAAGGTTATTTTTTCCCTGTCAATGAGTTTTAAAAATTGTCCCGGGTCAGGTGGGCTGACCACCAGTGAACACCCCCGGATGACCGATGCGATGCTGAGCCCCGTGCCCCCCGACGTGTGCAGCGGCATGACGATGAGCCATCGGGTATCGGGATGAATGCCCAGCTCAGCCGCCCAGATCGTCGCACTGTAGGTCCAGTTGCGATGGGTCAGGGGCGCGCCCTTGGGCCTGCCGGTGGTTCCGCTGGTGTATATCAGCGTCGCCATATCCGCTTCCCGGACATTGACATCCGGTTCATCCGGCGACCCTTCATCGATCAGCGTCTGGAAGTTATAATCACACAGCGTGTCTTCACCGATGCCGATATAGGCTTTTACCGTATCGAGTCTGGATTGAACGGGTTTGATCTTGTCCTCATAGATATCCGCGTCGCAGATAAATGCAGCGGCACCGCTGTCGTTAATCTGGTAGGCAATCTCTTCGCCCATGAAAGACCGGTCAATGGGAGCGATGGCCATCCCCACTCCGGCAAGCGCAAAAAGCGAGACGAAATGACCGATTCCCGTACCGGTTTGAACCGCCACCCGGTCCCCTTTTTCAAGCCCGATGGCGCGCAGGCTGTTGCCCAGACGATTGACCGCATCCAGCAGCTCCGTGTAGGTATAACTGAATCCTTTTGAATAATACTTGCCGTACTCATCCTTAATCGCCAGTTTGTCCGGGTAATTCCGGGCGCACCGCTTCAATGCGTCCCCGATAATCATACCGCCTCCTAAATTGATAGAGAGATAAAGACAGATGCTGTGGTTCGACCAT
>JAFDDL010000695.1 GCA_019310865.1 Deltaproteobacteria bacterium
GTCTTCTTTGGTTATCAATTCCATCGCAAGAAGTGCATTAATGTCCCGGCGTATTGCCATATCGGTTTTTCCGGCATAGCCGACTGCGACTCGGGGTGATATGTTACGGATCTCCTTGAACGGGATCCTCCGGTTGACATCCTCCGACAAGTCAAGCACCAGGCTTCGGCGTCTTTCGTTCACGGCTCCGGCTTGTGCCTTGAATTGGTCATAGATGTAATTTCGCCAGGCAATTTTGATTTGCGACCCCCTGATCCATGAAGCTTGCTCTTTCATCTGATCCACGAGCCCTATTACAGCGTATTTGATAAACGGAAAAACATCCCCGCCTGATTTACTGGTACACTTCAGTTGTCTATAATACTCGTTCCTGGTCTGATTGTAATGGTTACTCAACAAGTGAGCGGCAGCGGAAGGAGCCCCATGGGATAGCAATACCTTAAACTCTATGAGCCTCGCCGTTCGGCCATTTCCGTCACCAAACGGGTGTATCCACGCAATGTAGAGGTGGGCAAGAACTGCCCGCAAAATACCGAATACAATTTGATTTTCTTTCTGCTTAAAGCTTTCATGGTTCAACCACTGACACATGCGATCAAGGAGGAACTCACAGTCCTCTGCGGGTGCACCTCGGTACCGGAAAACCCCGACGGAATGATTGCGGATTTCACCCGGGACAACATCCTTTTCAACTGTCAAGCCATCAAGAACAGTATTATTGTACCCTTTAATTTCCTCGGGGGTTATCAGATCCTGCCCACCGTTCATGATCTGAGAAAGGATTTGGTTACAACCGGCGATGACGTTATCGACCTCTTTGCCCAAGTATTCTTTTGATTCTGGAAGTTCTAACTTTCCCTCGATTCGTGCCTTAACCTGCTCTTCGGAAAGGGTGTTTCCCTCAATGGCCGTAGTTCCGTGTATTCCTTTGGCAAGATATACACCATGCATGGCATCCCTGATTTCCGGTTGCAAGGGGGTGCCAGCAAGAAATTCGCACCGTGCCTGCGCTGCCCCCAGTGCAACCCATACTCGATGGTTCAATTTTTCTAAATTAAGTTCGAACCTTATCCATGGATGCGTTCGTTCATATTCTCTCATAATTTTCATTTATCGTTAAATTGTATTGCTTGAAATTTTAAATATATAGGCCGTAATTTATATATTATTGATAAAAAAAACGTTATTTGTTATGTTAATAATATTGATAATATGGTTGTACTTGTTTTGTCAACATGTTTCTAACGGAAAGAAAAGCCAACACAGTTCTTTATCCACACGAACTTTTTTTCACACTAGGCTTTAACCCATTTATTTTATTGGCATAAGAGATATCCCCATTTTTGGGATATCTCCCTCCCTCACCTTAATTTTGAGGCGAGTCCGGATAAAGCTCTTTGTTGATTTGTCTGAATTCATCGGCAACACCTTCCAGTAAATGGCCCAAGCCTTTATAGCGAGATTGGCCAATATCGCTGTATTGAAGGACATTAGCGATGGTATCCAATGTCTTTAATGCCGTGTTGAATTCACACGATAGGTCTTTACATTCCAGGGGGCTCCTCTTTAAATCTATAAATCGCCGCAATTCAAGACGCAGGGCATCGAGAGCGGCTGTCAGCTTGCTTTGTTCATCGCGTGGCAGCTCGGGGCCATATCGAACGGCCATCGTGCCGGCGCAGGGCATCATACAAGATTTGTTTTTGGTCCGTGTTCATGGCTTTATTCCGGAGCCTGCCTTTTCAAATCAATTTTGATTTCATCGACAAGATCCTTGATTATTTTTAATTTTGGCGAGTTCGGGTCCGAAAGCGGTTGAAACCCGAGCGCTTTACGGATCGCCTCATTCTTTTCCAGCTTTGCCGGTCCTTGCTTGCCTGGCAGGTTGATGAGCTTGCCGGATATGGTGGTCTTACCGACCGTGTATAGCCGGTGTGCCTTAACCGGGTTTGCCAGAACGGTCGAGAGCCAACGGCTCGCCATAGCCGCTCAGGTGCACTGGTTTGTTGGAAAGCCGTTTTACATAACAGCAAGTTTACAGCCAAGTGCTCTCGTTACTTTGCTGATTGTGACAAATCTCGGGTTGCCGTCTTCGGCAAGAGACTTATATAGGCTCGCGCGGGTGACGCCGGCTTTTTTAGCAACCTCGGTCATGCCTATTGCTCTGGCAGCGGTATTCAGCGCGTGAATAAAGTCGGACTCGTCGCCGGTAGCAGCAACCTCTTGCAGAAAGCTGCGAATTTCTTCAGGGGTGGTTAGATGTTCGGCAATGTCAAAAGATTTTGTTTTAAGTGTCATGATTCAATCCTCCAATTCTTTCAAAAGCTCGGCAGCCTTTTCAATATCCTTTTCCTGGCTGGCCTTGTTACCACCCGCCGGCAGTAAGACTACTTTGCTGTTTTGGATGGTGTAATAAATCCTGAGGCCTGCGCCAAAGAAAAAGCGCAGCTCAAACAGGCTGGGGCTGATTTGTTTGAAATCTCCAAAGTTGCCGTTTTCAACCCGGTCGAGTCTAGCCAAAATCCTTATTTTTACCGTAGATTCTTTCAGTTTGGAAAACCATTTGTCATATTGTTTTGCACTTCGGAGTTTGTATGCCATAAGTGTATCCCGCAGGATGCAAGTTGTCAAGGTGATTTTGAATTATCTCGGGAAGAAAATACTTGAAATTGTAAACTGACATTAAGGCTTTCCAACCAATTAGAGGCCGCCGCTGGCAAAGAAGGGCGCCCGATCATTTTTAATGCCGCAAAAGTTGATGTCGAGAAGGCTTATATACGCTATAGGTCTCCTATTTCCCGCTTCATATTGTTCGGTTGGGTAACAAAGGTAGGTTTCAGCGAGCAGTTTACGAATTCTTAATATCACAAATATTTAATAACTCCATCAGGCCGAAATCACAACGATTGGACACGGTCGGAACGGAACACTAAAACTGATCGCAGGGGGACGTGCCGTGCCACGCATCTTGAAACTCGAAATGCCTGTGGTACTGAAACGTAACAACCGCTTATCAATAATGGTATCGTCCTTGCGTAAAATCGATTCTTTCATGTCCCACAACATAAACCAGGCGGTGTTCCTGGGTAATTCGACGCGACCAAACACCTGGTCCGATAAATTTTAATGGTTCTGGTTTGCCGATGTCCTGTAATGGATTTCGCATAGTTGCTTCAATTAATTGAAAAACGCGAAGGGCTGTCTTGCGGTCTACTTCAACCCAGTAACGCAGATCCTCCCTGAACTCCGGTTGAAATACGGCTTCTCGTTTTATAACCCATCTTTACCACTTTTATAAGTTAACCTATATTTTTGCCAGTTTATCCTTTGGAATATACCGAGCCCG
>JAFDDL010000696.1 GCA_019310865.1 Deltaproteobacteria bacterium
GCCCGATTAATGATAGCCAGAGGCAATCCGGTAAAGGCAATTGAACTTTTACAACCTCTGTTGGATGAAACCGAAGCTCTCGGTTTTACTAGACGGGCGATTGGCCTGAGAATCTTGTTGGCCCAGGCGCTCTATCAAAAAGGGGATTTAGGAGATGCGGCAGCGTTCCTGAGTCCTGCCATCCGGCTGGCTGCGACACAAAACATGGTCCGAAGTTTTATAGATGAAGGGCCGTGGCTAAAAGATCTGTTTCGGTTGTGGCGCGATTCGATTCCCGTTAATGACTTTTTTTCTGATGAAATTGAAATGTTACATGATTATTCCGATATGATTCTCCTTGCATTTGAAAATGATGCGGCGAACTTGTCTCCTAAAGGCAGGAACTTGAAAAATCACGATCCTGTCGACCAGGATTCCTTAATAGAACCCCCTAGTGCCAGGGAATTGGAAATATTGGAGATTCTTGCCCAGGGGTTTCACAACAAGGAAATCGCAGACGTATTATCAGTATCCAGCGAAACCGTTAAATGGCATCTCAAAAACCTGTATGCAAAACTCGGCGTATCAAACCGCACCGAGGCCATCAACGAAGCCCGCATTCTGGGTATTATTCAATGATCCTATCCATAAGCTGTTAAGGCACAGGAATGCTCCCATGAAAAGAGCTCCCACAGAAATTGAGTTCAAGCACTGGTATGGCGGATGGTGATGTCCCGTTTCGGATAGGGGGATTTCGAAATATTAACCGGCGTGCCTGCCGGAGAATTGGATTCGGACGGGAATTACCCGGAAGATACGGTGTATGGCCGCGTTCAAAAAAAGCTATACCAATATCTTGAGCGATCATTGGCGCTGATAAAAAAGCTGGGAGATATGGCGCGCCTGTGAAATGCTGAAGCCGTAGCGGAATGGATTCTAAGCACCTTGTCATTATTGCCTGAATCCTGTTGACAAACAAACCTTGTTTTTGTTAGGGTAGTGGCTAAAACAAAGGTATGTTTTGACCATGTTTGATCGAACCGCCCAAAAACATTTAGAAAAATGGTCTCGGAAGAATCGAAAAAAACCACTGGTACTCAGAGGGGCTCGCCAGGTTGGCAAATCAACGCTGGTACGCTGTTTTGCGGAAAACAACAATCTTGTTTTAAATGAAGTCAACCTGGAGCGGCATCTTTATCTGGATGATGTTTTTAGAACACTTGATATGGAGACGATTATCAAGGAGTTGGATGCCGTTATCGGGAGAAATATACAAGCACCTGGTTCCATACTATTTCTTGATGAGATTCAGGCAACCCCTCACGCATTACAAGCCCTTCGATATTTTTATGAAGAAAAGCCCGATCTTCCCGTCATTTCGGCCGGCTCTCTTCTCGAATTCGCACTAGCCGATCACCACTTCTCCATGCCCGTTGGTCGAATCGAGTACTATCATCTGGGGCCAATGACGTTCAAAGAGTTTCTCAATGCCGTTGAACCGGCGTTGATCAACTATCTATCCGGATTTCATATCCCAAAAAAAATACCAACGGCGGCACATTTAAAACTGATCAAACGCCAGCGGGAATTTTTATTCGTGGGAGGAATGCCCGAAGCGGTGAATGTGTTCACAGAGGAAGGCTCACTACCGGCAGTTACGGATGTCCACCGCGCCATTACCGACACGTATCAGGATGACTTTTCCAAATATGCCAAACATAAAGATTTGGCCCTGATGCAAAAGGTTTTCCGGCAGATTCCAAAAATTATCGGGCAGAAGATAAAATACAGTCATATTTCCAGGGAAGAAAAATCCAGAAAAGTTAAGACGGTGATCGACCTGCTGGCTAATGCCCGCGTTTGCCACCAGGTATACCACAGTCATTGTTCGGGAATACCGCTAATTGCGGATATAAATGAAAACATATATAAAATGCTATTCATGGATGTCGGGATGGCGGCCTATCTTTCCGGCCTGGACTGGATCGCGCTGCAATCCTTTGATGGGCAGTCTCTCGTGAATGAGGGCAAACTGGCGGAACAGTTTATTGGTCAGCATCTGTTAAATCCCATGGGACCCCCCCGGCTGACCTATTGGCTGCGGGAATCCAAATCCGCGAATGCGGAAGTGGATTATGTGATCGCAAGTGGCAATCGAATTGTCCCCATCGAAGTCAAAGCCGGCAAAAGCGGCACTCTCAAATCCCTTCAACAATTCGTATTGAGAAAGAATACAACGGTTACTGTACGATTTGATCTCAATCCCCCGAGTATTCATCAAGTTACCCACGCGGCCCGCCTCGATGACAGCAGCCGCCCAGTATCCTACACCCTCCTGTCTTTTCCCCTTTATATGGTGGAAGAACTTCCCCGGATACTGGATGAGCTTCGGCTAAATGGCGGGCTCTAACCCTAAACAAACAAAGATACTTCCTGAAACGACGCGACATCGACCAACCCTTTATCGGTGATTTTTAACGCAGGAATCACCGGCAGAGCCAGAAAGGAAATGGTCATAAACGGCGATTTTCACCAGGTCTTGTTCGGCATCGGCCGCCGCCATTCCGTTCGAAATAAGTACCTGCCGGAAAACACATTGACGATACGGGCGTTTT
>JAFDDL010000697.1 GCA_019310865.1 Deltaproteobacteria bacterium
AGGAACATGATGAGAATCACGTACCGGAGATAGGCGGAGGAGTAGTATTTTTCACTTTTTTTGCTGCATACACTTATCGCCATAAGTAACCCCGGACTTCTCAAACCCTATAAAAAACGATAAGCTATGAAGATTAAACCACCATAGCTTATCATTCTTTCCAGGCAAGCTCTTTTAAAAAAATCAAAAGCGTTTCTAGAAACGGTATCTCAAACGAACACCGAAATTAAGGCCGTCCGAGACCAACACCCCTATGGGGTTGTCGGCCGTTGCAATACCGCCGAGTCCGATAAAGCTAGCCTGCTCGGTGCGGTATCGCTCGTCCGTCAGGTTTTTACCATATACATCTAAGGACCACTTACCGTCCGTAGTCTCGAACACTAACCGGGCATCCAGAATACCACGGGCATCAATAATATATGTGTTTGACATTTCAGGGAAATATTCGTCCTGCCAGCTGTAGTTTGCATTGAAGCTTACAAATCCGTAATCTTTTACCGTTACAACATATTGTCCATAAGCACTGACGCTCCATTCCGGAGCAAAAACGAGCGTTTTACCAGCCAGGTTCACTATATTGCCTTTTGTATCATCGCCCTCGAAACTCCCATATTCACCGAAAGTCGATGCGAGTGAAACGCCCAAGGTCAGGTTGGGCACAGGACGAGCCATTACATCCAGCTCGCCGCCGTAAACATCCGAGTCCGTCGCGTTTCGGATTGTCACCGAGTAGATCCCACTGGCATCCAACCCGAAGGAAGAGAGCTGCATGTCAATGTAGTCGTAATAAAAGAGGGCCAGATTCACGCGCAGCCGCCTGTCAAGCCAGTCGGACTTGACCCCCACCTCATAGCTCCAGACTTTTTCCGGGTCGAAGGACCCCCTCTTTTCGGTGGCCGCGAAGCTGTTCCACCCGCCGGCTTTGTATCCACCTGTGAATGAAGCATAAAGGAAAACATCCTCCGTAAGGCGGTAATCCAGAGACACTTTTGGCGAGAGGTTTGACCAGGATTCGTCATCTATCTCGGAATAAAAGGACGGCACCATCACAGAACCGAGAGGAAACCCAAAAAGCGGAGAGAGGTCGAGGACCGTCTTGTTATCAATGAAGTTTTCCCTCTCATCATAGCTGTACCTTATGCCCGCTGACATAGAAAGACGCTCGGTCAAATCGTATTTTCCGGTGAGGTATGCGGCATAGGAATCCCCTTCAATCCCGTAATGTTGATCGCCATGAACGATGAGGACATAGTCTACTCTATTCTTAGTCCGATTATATTCATTCTCGTGGAGATAGAAAAGCCCGCCCACCAGGGTCAGATCACCCCACTGGCCGTTTAACTGGAATTCCTGGGTGAAGGACTTGAAAGCTTGCTTTTGATCTAAAATGTCAAGAAGATCCAAAGTGGTCCCGTCAAGATCAGAGGAGCCTGACCAAACATGTTCGTTATAAGTCGTAACGGATTTCAACGAAATGCCGCGAGGCAAATCGAAATTTCCGGTCAGGGAAACTCTTTCAGTTTCTTGTTCAACACCTCTTTCGTTGCCATAAGGATTGGTTGTTACAAAATCCAAAGGCTTAAACGGCTGTGCGCCGGCAGCCACAAACGGTGCGGGGTCTTCGAATTGGAAAGGCGCGTCCCCCTCGTTTTCCAAATTATGGTATTCCCCGGTCAGGACAAAATCCAGATTTTCCGACGGCGTGAACTGGAGTTTGATACGCGCCCCGGTCCAGTCCCTGTCATCAGCCGTATCGGGGGTGAGCGGCGCCTTATTATCGTAAAATCCATCCCGGTTCATTTTGAGAAATGCAATTCGACCCTTCAGGTTGTTTGTAATGGGGCCGCTCAGAGCGCCATTGAATCCGTATTTGTTTTCAGTGCCGAATTCAATCATGGCATAGCCTGAAATCTCTTCGGTGGGCATTGCGGTCATGACACGAACAGCGCCGCCTGATGTGTTTCGCCCGTAAAGGGTCCCTTGGGGTCCCCGCAGAACCTCGACTCGCTCCGTGTCCAGAAGAGAAGAGTAGAGCCCCGTATTTCTTGGGGTGTAGGCGTCATCTACGTAGATACCTACCGAGTCATGGGAGCCACTAAAGAAAGCATTGCTGCCCACGCCGCGCATATATACGACCGCAGATCTGGTATCTTTATTAGTAATCATGTTGGGTGTCACCAAATCGAGATTCTGCACATCGATAATGCCGGCTCTGTCCAAGGCTTCCTTGTCAAAAGCGCTGATAGCGATGGACGTCTCCTGAAGTAAGGTTTCTCCGGTTTTGGTGGCAGTAACTGTCGTCTCTTCGAGCATATAGTCTTCAGCGGCCTCGGTGGCCTCGCCGGCCTCTTCGGCCGACCATGCCGGCCCGGAAACCGTGAAGAGCAATAGTGCGCAGGCAACTAAAAGTACACCCACTTCGGTCAGTCTGTTCTTACGGGTTTGCCTTTTGATCATAAGTCTTTCGTTTGCCATTTTGATCCTCCTTACCGCTTATGGGTTAAAACGAACATTTTCTTGTCTGCCTTTGGAATTTTGTATGACCACTAAAAGCCTTATCCACAGATTACGCAGATAAATTCTCCGGTCTATTCCGAATAATTCGGGATTAATATTAACAGGCATTTTCTATCTAATACTGTTTGGTATTAGTTTTGTCAAGAAAAAAATCGTATTTTTTCCAGTTATGTTGGTAATTTTTAAAAACTATTTCTATTATATTAACATATCAGTTAGTTACGGTAATGCAGATAAGACTTGTTAGTTTCGTCTATTTGTCTGAACCGCCAAATAATCGGAGCCTGTTCAATACTTTAAATGAAAGGTCGCTAGCACTGCGGCAGATGATCGCCGCCCTACCGAATAAAGCGGCATCCCTTGACGTCGCGGCACGGGTAAATCATCATCTCCATCCTTTTTTATCCGTTGACCGCTGCCGCCACATCACAACGTACGGCTATCGGGAGACTGTTGATGGGAGTTACGAGCCGAAATACGACACCAGAATGGCCATGCAGTCACTTGCCGGCGGAGGCGCCATCGAGAACCTTTGGGATCTTGCCCGATCGGTGCCCTGCCTTGATAGTGGGGGGGCAGGAAAGCCAATATTTAACGCGCAAGGAAATTGAAATGCTATGCGATTCGATGCCGCAAGCGCAATGGTCTGAGGTCCCCAAAAGCTCACACATGCCGCACCTGGAGAACCCCGGGGAGTTCCAGAAGGTCATAAAGGGTTTCTTGCAGTAAAATCGGTACGAACGTCGCCAGGAACAGGATCGACAGGTTCGGCGCTTAGATCCATTTCCGCTCATCGATGCAAATCTCGGTGTGCTGGTTTTTATCATCACTGACAGTTAACCGCATCGAAGAAGGATCGAGCTGATATGAGAGGTTCCCCACCAACTCCGGGCTTGATAAGACTCTGGGGGTGAATATGACCAGGTTGACGCCGCCCTGATGTCGTGCGGACGGAGCCAAGAGCCCGGGATGCATCTCCGTTCGCACCCGTTTGCCAATTTGCTGTGTAAAGCTGTAGCTGCTGGAATCAATCAGCTGGGGAAATTTTCGACTTGCACTGCCTAAATCGATCAAAATTGCCGTACAGGCCACTTTGTATACAAGCCTTTGCCGGTGAATAGCCTTGGGATGTCCTCTTAGATCAATTTCTTCCCGGATCATGTGATTGGCTGTTTCATAGATCGTTGTAAGCTGATCCATACACCCGTACCAGACTGGGTATGAACCGTCACTGAAGCGTGTTGGATAATAAACTGCTCTTTGAAAGGCATTTTGGATGGACAAAATGTAATGCGTTGTCGAATCGCTAACCGCAAAGGGACCGACATTGGTGCGGACCTGATTTGCTTTGCGCAAAGCCAATCCGGTGGCCTGAGTATCTTGATCAGGATCCTCCGGATCCAAGAGGTCGTCAAAGGCCTCTTCTCCGGCCCGCCGATTTATGTTGCAATAGGCGGGGGTGCTATCGAACGTTTTGGCATGTTTAAAAATGTCTTCAGTTTGCATATGGCTGGGTTTCAGAGTTCAACAAGATGCTCTATTAATTGGGCAACACGGAAAATACCGATAAATCCCTGCTCTTTCATCACTTCCAATGGCGCCCAGTTGCCCAGGTATCGATTTTTTCGCTTTACCCAGGAATAACATAGCTCGGGATTCTTTGGATACAATGTCCGCAGGTTCTGGTGAATAACCAACAGCCATCCCAATCGATCAAGCATATCGCGGTTATTGGGAAGCGCCTTTCCTCTTCGGTACTGCGTTAGCATGCGTCGGCTGTTTCTGCTGAGCCCCAGTACCTCCAATTGGTCCGCTGTTGAAAGCGCCCAGAGCCCAAATAACCGCATAACCATCTTGGTGAGCTTTTGGCGACTTGGCTCATCATCAAAATCATTAACCTGGGAATACTTGTCAAATTGACTGAAATCCGGTCCCAAAAAGGAAAAGTCGTTATTATCTCTGGTAAAAACACCCGATGGCATACTATCACCTCCTATTATGGTACATATATACACAATTCGGGTATATGTCAACAGCTGTT
>JAFDDL010000698.1 GCA_019310865.1 Deltaproteobacteria bacterium
CCCAGGGTAATGGGAAGCGCATCCTGGAGGCAGGTTCGGCCGATTTTGACCACATCTTTAAACGCAATTTCCTTATCTGCCAGCGCCTTTTCCAGAAGGCCGATCGGTTCGATAAGCTGGATGCAAAGTTTGCGACAGGCCAGTATCATGGCGCTTGGGATCACATCGTTTGTGGATTGACCCAGGTTCACCTGATCGTTGGGATGCACCCTGTCATACCCTTTTTTTCCGGTGAGCAGCTCATTGGCGCGGTTGGCAAGCACCTCGTTCATGTTCATGTTCGTGGACGTGCCGCCGCCGCCTTGATAGATGTCCACGGGAAACTGATCGGCCATTTTTCCGGCCAGAATTTCATCGGCTGCGCTGCATATGGCGTCGGCGAGAGGGCGATCCAGGGCGCCCAGTTCGCAATTGGCCAGGGCGGCAGCTTTTTTTATGGCCGCAAGCGCTTGAATCAGTTCGGGAAATTTGCCTATCGGTGTTCCGGATATGTCAAAATTTCGCCGGGCCCGCTCGGTCTGAATGCCGTAGTACACCTCATCGGGAATCGGCAAACTGCCCAGTGAATCTTTTTCCAATCGCGCCAAAGAAAGCCTCCCCTCGGCTTCGCGTTCCGGTGCAAGCCCTTACTCAGCCTTCAGTTCTTCAACGCGTCGCGCTTCGTGATTTTTTCGCGTTTTTTCCGGATTAAAAACCTGCCCGTTCATGCTGATATAGGCACCCGGCGAAAGGGTTTGAACGGCGATGATGGCGCATCCGATATTAAACGGTGCATCGCTGGCGCGAATCACGGCGGGCACCATGGCGCCGGTGATGACAATCACTTTGTTCGGTATGGCCTTGAGCACCTTGGCCGTCTGAATCATGGTGTCGGTGCCGTGGGTTAATACGATCCGGTCATTGGGGTCTGCAGCGATTTTTTCGTAGACCAGTCGACGGTCTGCATCATCCATTTCCAGGCTGTCCTTGTACAGGATGGGTTCAATCTCGTATTCATACCCGACATTGGCGGTGTCGAGAATTTCGGAAATAATCGGCTTGTCCACATCGAGGCCGTTTCGTTCAGCCATGTAATTTTTGTCGATGGTACCGCCTACCGTGAATATTTTTATCATCATTGCAACCGCCTATTTTCCTAATCGTCCCGTTGCCGGGAACTATTTCATCGATAGAACGCCGATATCAGACTCGGTGCGGTTAATCAAGTCACTGTCATTTTTTCGGGGGTTTTTGAATCATCCGCAGAATAAAATTTAGAGCGGTATCCAGGTCGATCCGACCCATATTTAAAACCGCATGATACAAAGACGGTTGGTCATAATCCTTTTTTCCGAGCATTCGGTATAGGTTGGCCCGCCGTTTGTCTTCATGGATGACCACCTCGGTTGCCCGGTCCTGATCCATGTCGTAATGTTTCATCATGAATCGGACACGGTTTTCAAATTCGTCAAGGAGCAAAAGGTGGTAAGCATCCGGATGATCCTGCAGGATGTACTGGCTGCCTCGACCCAGGATTACGGCGTCGCCTTCGTCGGCAAGCTGCGCGATGATGAGCACCAGATAATCGAGGTATATCCTGTCGTCCAGATAGCCTCGCCCGTGTTCGATCACCCGGTTGATCCAATACTGGGAAACCCGCCTGGAGATAAATCGGAGCTTCAGGTTACCGGCCTCTCGATCCACTGCCCGGGCCCAGGCAGTGGAGACGTTGGCTCCCCTGGCGATCATCTGGACGATTTCGTTGTCGGCAAAGGTGTATCCCAGTTTATCGGTAATCATTTTCCCCAGTGTGATTCCGCCGGCGCCGAACTGTCTTGAGATTGTGATTACGGCCATGTTTGCCTCCTGAAATGATTTGCTCGAACCCGGTGACGCCTATTGCTCCGTTGGGGGCAGGAGAAAAATCGGCAAATCCCGGTTTTCCGATAGTGTTTGCGGTATGCTTTTAACGAGACGTTTTTTGATCAGTCCCTTTGTCGAGGTGCCGGTTATGAGCATGGTGGCCATGCAATCATGAACCGCCTTTTGAATCTCTTCCACCGTTCCCTGCTCAAAAAGGGTCTCGGCCCAGTCGATAAATCGAATGTTGGCCTTTTCCCTGAGCTTAATCTCTTCTTCTTTCTGGTACCCCACACCCCGGCGCAGTGCGACTTTATCGCGTTCGATCACATTGAGAAAGATCACATGGCCAAGCGCATCCTTTCTTAGATCCATCAGGGATTGAAGTGCGTCGAACCAAAGCTCTTCGAACTGGGTGACAAATAATAATTTTTGAATCTTCATAGTGGGATTTGTCACTTTAGAATACGGTTGATGACCTCTGCCAGCTCTTCGGGCTCCACGGGTTTTTCAAGGTAGTACTCCGGATCCGGGACCGGCACATCGCCGAACTCGGTCAGCGCCTTCTGGGAACGAAGAAATGTTCGTTTGGCGATTCCCGACAGCACAACGACCTGAATGTCCCGATACGCCTTTCGCGTCTTGAGTTCCCGATATAGCCGGATGCCACTTTGCCTCGGCATCAGAACATCCAGTAGAACCAGATCCGGGTGCTCGGACTTGATACAGGCCAAACCCTCCTCACCGTT
>JAFDDL010000699.1 GCA_019310865.1 Deltaproteobacteria bacterium
TGGACAGATATTTCTGGCGAACAACCCAGCAGCAGGAAATCGACTATATTGAAGAATCTCCTCAATCCCTTACCGCCAGGGAATTCAAATGGAATCCCAAGGCAAAGACGAGAATCCCCAAGACCTTTACCCGGGCCTATCCGAAAGCCGAGTGTTCGGTAGTGACTCCTGATAATTTTATGGGTTTTATTGCAGACGGGATAAACTAAAAAAAAGGCAACCGCCCTGACCAGAACTGTTAAAGTTCTTGAATCTTCCCAATCAAATATTTCCGGGGAAAGAGGAGCCTTTTCTGACTATCTCTCCTTTTCAAATATTATTCTTTTTGGTGATCCAGGACAGAGTTCCGGAGTTCCGGAGTTCCGGGGACAGTATACACAATCCTTCTTATTCGACCTCCCATAGAGTTTCATATACTGTCCCCGGAATTCCAAAGGCCCCCAAAACAGAGGGAATGCCCATGCCTAAACGGATTGCGCCGCTCATTGATACCAAAGTCAGAACTGTCAAGCCGAGCAAAAAGCCCCTAAACATCTTTGACGGCTGGGGCTTGTTTCTTCTCGTCACCGAAAGTCGAGTATAATGGAAACTAATCCAACAATCCCGCAAGGCCGGAATTCTT
This sequence comes from Deltaproteobacteria bacterium, assembly GCA_019310865.1. The sequence goes on from JAFDDL010000699.1 coordinate 623, forward strand.
GTGGATAATGACCCTTCTTTTTTTCGTAAGCTTGATAACTTTGTCGTTAAAGTCAGCCATGATGTCAGCATGCTGATCGTCGAGAAATTGTTGCATCAACTTTTTTTCTTTCTCGATCCTGTCCACGAGGATTGAATAATCCCGCTGCTCATATTTTCGGCAATCAACCATAAAGGTTTTAAGCCCGATGTGTGACAAAATTTCCCTGTCGGTAAAAATAAACTGGTGAGTCGGGTCATCTTCCCGACTGGTATCGATAATGAAAACCTGCCGCCTGGATGCCTTGGAAAATTCAATCTGAAGCTGTTCATGCGTTTTTTGCAGATGGCTCCAGAAGCGACGCTGTAGTTCCTTGAGCTGTGCCTCCAAACCATTTGCATCCGCTATCATATTAAAGAGATAACCGCCCTTTTCTCTTTTTCCATGATTTTTCCCCGGCTTAAATTCATAAGGGATCAACTTTTCAATATAATCATGGCCAAACTCATCCGTCTCACTGTTAATATGAGCAGCCTGCATGGACAAGATGGCGTAACTAAAGGTACCGTCTATCTGCAAACGAGCCCAGGTAGAATAAAGTGAACCATGATATGGTTTGCCCTGGTAATCGGTGATATCCTTCTTTCGCCACTCTTCCTGAAACTGATAATCCGCAAAATCATAGTCATAGAGGGTCGGAAAACTCAGTATACTCTGGTCACTAGCAAAGCTTTCATTAAGAAAGAAATAATTCTCTCCAATGCCTTGCAAGGGCAACATTGCCCCGTTTATTGTTCTCCACTGGGCTTCGGTAAAATGACCTTCAGCCTCATCCATTTCCTCTTCATTATTTACGGCGATACCAAAGAGTTCCGCCATCAAGAATTTACGGATATTAAAAGTCACTTCTTCCGGCATCCGCACTCGGTACTCTTCCTGCGTTTTTTCATTCCAGGAAAAATAATCCGGCACAAACTTCATAATTGCCCGTCTTAGTTCAGGAAGCATTTTCGTCATTCTCCAAAATCTCCAGAATTTCTTGAATCTCCGGCGAGCCATATTCTTCCCCACCTGTCTTTACCAATAGATTTGGTAAAATTGTAACCTGGCCACTGCTGTGGGTATGAGCACACAGAACTGTCATCCGGCGGTCTGGAAATATAAGGGATTCAATAATTCATAACCATCCGTGCCAACTCATTACAAATGCGTTAATGTTAATTTTCGGTAACTATTCAGAAGCACCCCATCTTTGTCCATTTTGGCCTTCTCGAATAGCACCAGTATGCTTCAAAGGCCCAAATAAACAAATATGCGGCACTTCTGAACAGTTACAGCTCAGTGTAGGGGGCAATTTGTTGTACTATCCGAATAGTTACAATTTTCGAATTTATTACTGTTTGCGAAAAATGTATCAGGCTGTAGCGTACCATGAAATAAACAAAAAAAGATAACAATGACATTTCAAAATTCCATTGACTCCTTTTTGCAGGAGTTATCCCATTTTGAATATGGACTATCCAGCAAAGACCATGTCTGGAATATCCTCTTTCCTTACGCAGCGGTACAACCACGATCGAATGCGATAGATAAATGGACCCATATACACATCAACAACTACAGGCAAGTCTATTTCATCAGCCAATATGATGAGCGAGATACAGCCGAGACAGGTCTTGAGGTTGAGCCGGGCAAGAGTGTCAAGCTCTTGGACACCATGGGAACATCCGCTTCCTGGAACCTTGATGATGATTCAGTCCTGGCAGCAAAATGGAAACCGCTGATTGCTGCCGCCCATAAGTGGCTGGGAACGGTCCGTCGAGACTGGATTAAAGCCAACAAAAAAGTTCAACTGGAATACCCGTTGAACCGCCGCTATGGAATTGTTCAGAACTGCCTGATAAGAAACTCATTGACCGATATCTACCGCCTGGACCGGGAGCTTGGAAAAATGAGGAGTAGAAAACTGGTTCGTCTGGTGGAAGA
>JAFDDL010000086.1 GCA_019310865.1 Deltaproteobacteria bacterium
TCCGTTCCTCTGCGGTAACGATAACGACCATTTCAGGAAACAGCCCCACGTTGACGCCAAAGGGTTGATCCGTTAGGTCCTTCGTCTTTTTTACCTCGGCCATAAATGCTTCTTTTGTTGAGAACATCGCAATCGGAAGACAGCAAAAGCCGCCGGCATTTGCAACCGGTGCGACCAGTTCGGCTGTGGTGATCTGCTGCATTGTTCCGCATTGTATCGGATACTTAATGCCTAGTTTTTTCGTCATTATAGTACTTAACATGATTTCCTTCCTTTCTTACATTTTAGTTGTCACCAAGATGTCTCTTTTCCCATAGGATCACTTTAACTCTTTTTGGGAGTGATCCGAAAGTTTAGATATCCGACCAATCAGCGACCGATAAATTTCGGTTTTCGTTTTTCGACAAAGGCCTTGATGGCTTCTTCATGATCCAGGCTGCTCATACAATAGGTCTCGGCCAATTCTTCATACTCTATGGCTTGTTCCAACGTTGCACTCAGGCCGTGGCGAAGGACACGCTTTGTCGTACGAACGCCGATTGGCGGCAGGGTGGCGATTTTCCGGGCCAGCTCCTCGGCCCGTGGCATGAGCCTTTCGCGAGAAGTGACTTCGCTGACCAGGCCGGCGGTCAGTGCTTCCTGGGCATCTATAATCCTCGCGGTTAACATCATTTCACAGGCCTTGGTTAACCCAACGATCCGACTCAAAAGAAACGAACTGGCGTACTCGGGCGTAAGACCTACTTGGGCGAAAACCGCGCCAAAAGCGGCATTTTTCGAAGCAATACGAATATCGCAGATTAGTGACAGGGTAAAACCGGCCCCTATGGCCGGACCATTGACAGCCGCAATCACGGGAATCTCAATAGCCAGAATAGCTTTCGCCAGCTTGCTGGAGAATACATCTCCGACGCCTCCCTGTTCCCGCTGGTTCCGGATCATTTTCAGGAAAAGCGCCATGTCGCCGCCGGAAGAAAAGGACTTGCCCTCACCGGTGATGATGACAGCTCGTAGGTCTTTCTCCTCTTTCAGGCGGGGTAAAAGGTCAAAAAGTTCCAGGTGCATTTCACTGGACAGGGAATTATATGTTTCGGGAGAGTTGAACTTGAGGATGCCGATTTCGTCCTGTCGCTGCCAGGCAATACTGGAATAATCCATTTATATGTCCTCCTTATTCTGGATGTTGGCTTGTCCGGCGAAGACCATGCCTTTGCATCGCTGACAGAGACGGACATAATCTTCAGGAAACGCCTCCCTGATCTTGTCCAACTGGGGTGTTGGAGCAAAAGGGATGCCGCATTTTTTGCAAACTGAAAGCAAAACGGTCCTTACCTCTTCTTTAATAAGCCTTGGGGAAAAAGGTCGAATGCTGATATTATGGAAAAATTCTACCGCCTTTTCCGGGCAGGTTTCCACGCACCAGCCGCAGTAAATACACCGTCGCTGGAAATAGCTGAACACCCGGTGCTTTTCCTTGTCCTCACAGGTTAAGGCGTCCGCTGGACAACGCAGTTCACAAGCACTGCATCCGATGCAACGCTTTTCATTCAACCGCGATTTCAGAGAAAGAAAAACGATTAGGATCATAAACACCTCAGCGGTGAATATGTGTATGGTTTGCAAATAGTTTAAAAAGAATGGGATGTTGTCCAGGGTGCCGCTCGTGAAAAAATATCCGCTTAAAAAAGGCAACGCTGTTGCGAATACAAGAATATAGTCCGACAGGCGGGAATTTTGCCGGGTATTCGGAAGAATCAGCCGCCTGATCAAAAAACCAACGCAAAAACCGATGGCAACTAGGGTCATCCAGTCGGACCAAACATCCGGCATGGGTGTCCAATACCATGCAAACCGGGACTCTTCCCACAGGTTAATGTGGCCGGAATACCAGATGGGAACAACAAATAGACAAGCATGGAACAGATAGCGGCTTATTGTGTATATCGGTTTCTTTATCAGCAACCTGTACAGGGGGAAAAAGGGCGCCAGGAATAATATGGTTTTCGGCCTTTTTAGCGCTTCATAGAAAAACAGCACGATTCGTATCAGCAGACCGGCACCGAGCATTATAAAGACACTCCACAGCAATGGTCCTTCTATAAAGCCAATAACGTTCATCGCATCTCTTCGACCCTAAGGATCAAAGCTCGACGGACAGGTATTAGGTGTCAGCGCCGAGCTTCCCCTTGCTATCCAGTTCATCGGCAACATGTTTCAGGCCAAGGTCTTCCAATGTGCGCCTTTTGGGCCACCCGGTTTTCTCATCCCAACCCTCAAGACGATAGTACAGAGTCTTCCAGCCTTCAAATTTGTCCCGATCGATATGTCTTTGTTTCATATCGGCATATGACCATTTCCCATCTTTGAAAACCGGTGCTGGATACGGGCGCCCAATTGGTTTCGTATAGTAATAATCGGCAAATTTTACCATTTCCCGATGCCGCCCTTGAAGTGCCCATATGGCGTTATTGATGTTCCATACCTTTCTGCCGATTTCCATGCCATCGCGGTAAGTGATGTTCTTTCCGGTCACTGCATTGTAAAACTTGGGTTCGGCCTCCGGGCTCAGCCCGTCCATGTCCGGCGCATAGGTATTCACAAAATCCGGAAATGCGAAGTCGCAGAATCCCACCCCCTGCTTCCAGAATCTCGAATAGTATCTTTGCCAGGCCACGGTCTTTGCGATATGCGCCGAGTACATGTTTTCCGTGCTGTAATTCAGCATCTGTGGGTCTCCCTCAAAGGGAATCAGCTTCTCGGCCCATTTCTCAACAACCGTTTCCAGGGGTACGGGAAATCCGGTTTTCACTGTTTTCGGGACGAACATATCTCTATGTTCTTTTTCTGCGAACCACTCATCATACCAATACACAAGCGTGTTGAGGTCGTGGTCATTCGTGTCCCGGTCACCTAATATGCTGCTATACCCCCATTCAACCGAACCTCGTCCGTCATAGCCATGCTCAGGGTATCCCCAGTAGGGAAATTGCAGCAAGCCGGATGCCAGGTCCTCCTCCAGTCGGCCCCATTTCTCAGCCGCCCTGACAATCCCTTCACGAAGGTCCAGTCCGATATCCTCCCCCTTGATGATCTTCTCAAAGAATTTCTCGAGAAATGTCACAGACCCCAACTCATCAAAGGGCAAATCGGTATGAATTGCCTTACCCGGGCCCAGGACACCCATTTTGTAAAGTCTGTATAGATACGGCAGGATAAAAAGAATAGGGTAGACATTGGCACCGTATCTCTGTACCGCATCGGCGGCCTTGCTGGTTTCGTCGGTAACCGAGCCATACTTCTTATTAACCCAACTTGAATAAAAGACGGTCTCCAGGCAGCCTGATTCATTGCCCTGGCCGGACGCTTGTCTACGTCGACAGGCAAATTCGCAACCGATACAACTCTGGGGCCTGGAGGCGATTTTAGGCCAAAGCCCCGCATTGCCGGGTGTGCTGACCAATTGAAGGTCGCATTGATTCGGACCCGGGGTTATGGAATCTTCCGCACGAGGTAATTTCCCCTTGGCCCACAACCTGGCCGCCATCAGCGCCTGGGGATCGGCAATCGCTACGCTTCCCGTTCCGGTGACGCTGATGGCCTTCAAATTCTTTGAACCCCAGACGGCACCAAATCCGCCCTGACCGGCCGCGTTGCCCGCATCGTGAATCAGGCAGCCCATATCCCTGGCCTGGACTTCCCCTATGGGACCGATGCACAGCACCGCCGGTCTCTGGGTGGTTCGTCCGGCGTCCCTCTCCGGGCCCACCTGGAGCCAGTCGCCGTAGCCCTGGCCGCCACTTGCCTTTTCCCAGATCTTCTCCTGGGTTGTGTAGGTGTCCAGTCCCCACAGGTCACCGGCATCCTCAAAGGTCACCCGGTCATTGACGATCTTTACCCACACCGGCGAATCGGACTTGCCTTCGATGACCAGGCCGTCCCAGCCGGCATACTTCACCTCGGCGCCGAACCGGCCGCCGAAGTTGCTCCGGGTAAACCAGCCTATGGGATAGGCCTGGGGGCCGATTCCGTTTACCTCCGTTCTTCCGGAAGCGGAAAAGCCCAGGGTGCCCGAAAGGGGAGAGCCCATCACGGTGATGACATTTCTCGGATCAAAGGCATCGATCGACTTGTCCTCGACCCGGTCCCAGAAGACCGCGGTGCCCATGGCAAGACCGCCGCCATATTCTTCGTAGTCGCTGGTGTTCAAAACACCCGTTGTGTGGTCAGTGAGATTTAACCTCAGGATCTTACCGGTAAATCCACCTTTCATTATCGAACCTCCTTTCCGCTTTTCACGGTTCACCCTAGCCCGGTGCCTGGTCCCGATGGACTTATGATTTGTCCAGGGGCCAGCCCTCGCCTCTCAAGTGCACATTGTACCCGGCATCGCCTATCTGGGTAGGAACTTTATCGGTGAAGGCGATCGCCTGCATGGGGCAGGCCTCTACACAGGCCTGTTTGCCCTCTGGTCCGCCCGTTTCATCCCAGTAGGGTGTATCTATGCAGAGGTCGCATTTCTGTGCGACGCTCTCTTCATGGTTCCAGATTATCCGGCTGGGTGTGTAGGGGCAGGCCTGGATACACTCCTGGCATCCGATGCATTCGGATTTGTTTATCCGTCTCACATTCCCATTTTCGGTGTCGACAACCAGTGCATCCGCTACAGGGCATGCCACAAGACACTTGGGATAGACGCATTGTCTGCATTGAAACACATTAAGATCATCCGGGTAGCGTCCATAGGGGTCCTGAATGACTTGTATCCTACCCAGCTTGGTATTTATTTTTCCCTCATGCACCAGCGAACAGGCGATCATGCAGGTCTGGCACCCGCTGCACTTTTTCGGATCGACCACGATATATCCGCTGCATGCAGGGAGTTTCTTGGCATCAATCTTGGGTTTTGCTTTTTTTTTAGCCATTGCCGTCTCCTTAAGAATTGAAAAAACCGAACATCACCCCTTAAAGGGCAAATATCCGGTGAGGATGATGATGACGATTTAATGCCCTTCATGGCCATCGGGCCTACCTTTGTGGGATTGCGAATGGTATGATATGACCCAATCGGATAGTTTGCCGTTCACAAGCGGCCCTTTTGTCTCTTAATCGCCGGCCTGATAATTCTTGCGCGAGTATGATAATGTGTCTTCCAGTAATGAGATCGAGATGACCACTCACCTCGATCTCATTCGCAGCTTCATGTTGTCCTGACCTGATCCAAGCGTCGTTCAGAGTGAGACGACGCTTGTCCTCCGGTGAAGCATTCCTTACCCGCCGAATCGATAAGTCAGCCGAGCCCCCAGCGTTTGCGGTGTGCCATACATCCCCTTATAGCTCCAGTATGTCCCTTGGTCCACAGGAGTATATTTAAAAATCGGATATTCCTCATCCGCCAAATTCTTGCCGAAGATATCAAAACGCCATGTCCCGTCGGTGGTCTCAAAGGCGATAAAAGCGTCGATCAGGCCATAATCAGGAATGATGTCGCTTGGCGGACGGTCGGTGGCCGATAGTTTTTTTTCATCTTTCCAGTTGTATTGGCAATTCAACGTCACGAACCCATAATCGGAAAGTGGAAAAACATAATTAGCGCCAACGCTATACGCCCACTCCGGGGCGTTGGTCATCCTTTTCCCATCCTGCACATACGTATTCCCTGTGAACTGGTCTATTGCTGTATACTCCTTATATTCCGAGTCGAGATAGGTGAGCGCAGCGTTTAAGGTAAGCCCGTCAACCGGTCTGGCCATTACCTCCACTTCCACACCGTTGACCTCGGCTTTCGCTGCGTTATCGATTCGTGCTATTATACCATTCCAGATTTGTACCTGGAGATCATCGTAATCGTAATGGAACACTGTTGTGTTAAAGCGCAATCGGTTGGCGAACCAGTCTGTCTTGGCGCCTACTTCATAGGCCCAGATATCCTCCTGGTCAAATGCCGGCTGTACACCGGCAGAGTTAAAACCGCCGCTCGTAAATCCATTGGCAACAGAGCCATAGAGGAAAATGTCATCGTTTAACCGATAATCGATGCCGAACTTGGGCGTAACAGAATCCCAACTTTCTTCTGCCTGTAGACTGTCCAGAGACCAACCATACAGATCGTCCTGCCAATAATCGATCGATTTTTTCTCTTTGGAGTAGCGCAAGCCCGCGCTGACAGAGAGACGATCCGTTAAAGCATAGGTTCCATGGCCGAAAAGTCCGTAGGTGTCCTTGATATCAACCTTGGCTTTTGCATAAAACTCATAAGGAATCCCCCATGCTGCAACCGATATTGAATAATCATACCATAAATTATGATTGTCACGGTCCTTGTAGAGGAACAGTCCCGTAAACCACTTCAGGCGGCTCCATTGCCCCGAGAGGTTGAACTCCTGGCTGAATTGCTCCTGAAGATAGCTTTCTTCGGTGTGGAGGTTACCTAACGATGGGATGTCTCCCCACCCATCGGCCTCACTGCGTTTATCATATTCTGTTTTTCGCCAGCCGGTTATCGATTTAAGCTCCATCTCATGGGGCAGCTTCACCGTTACATGGGCCGACACGCCATACTGATCAAGGTCCAGCACATTGTCCCAATTACCCTCCGCCTTGCTAACGTCGCCGGCTAAGTCTAGAACACCTGCGGCGATCGTGGCAGGGTCGTTTACAATGTATTTAAATGGGGGCGTAGGGTTGTCGTCTTCGGTGTAGTAATCCGCCCTGAATGTGATATCAATTTTGTCGGTGGGTGTCAGTTCAAGTGCTCCGCGGGCGGCGCTGTAATGTTGGTCCTGAAAGTCCCAATCTTCAAAGCCGGGAGCCACATTGTCCACATACGGGCCATGTTGGCTGTGAGCAATAGCCACATGCCCCTTGACTTTGTTCTTGACAAGAGGACCAGACAAAGAGCCCCTGAAACCGAACATCTTATAATCTCCGGCCTCGATCGAAGCCTTTCCGCTTAACTCGTCCGTGGGGGATTTCGAAAATAATCTGAGCGCACCACCGGTGACATTGCGGCCATACAGCGTCCCTTGCGGTCCGCGCAAGATCTCAATACGCTCCATGTCAAAAAGGCCCACCAGAAATCCGCTGGAACGCGCCATGGGCACGTCGTCAATATAGACCTGAACGGTTGGGCTCGCTCCGGCGAGGGCGTTTGTGTTGCCGATACCGCGGATGTACGGTGTTTTCAATTGCCATTCACTGTACATCGAAAAGCTGGGGACATACATCGTGATATCCTCAAAACGGTCCAAGGCGGATGCCCTGAGCGCCTCGCCGTCAAAAGTGGAGATCGCGATGGGTGTTGACTGTAATCTTGTCTCCCCAGTTTTTGTGGCCGTTACGATTGTGTCCTCAAGGACGTAATCCTCGGTTTGATTCCTTTTCCTTTCAACCGCTTGTTCACCGGCCTGTGCCTGCTCACTCTGATCAATTACTCTATCCGGCTCACCATTTTCCACAAAAACCTGTTTATGATCATTGTTAGGTTTAGCATTGGCCTCATGTTCAAGTCCCTCTTGCGCTCGGTGCGGATCTTTTCGTATTGCCATTGTTCCTTCGCCTGCTTGCTCAAAAACCAGCCCTGTATCTTTCAGCAGCATATCCAATGCTTGGTCAGGGGTATAATCTCCAGAAATCGTGTTTGTTTTCAAGTGGCTAAGACCTTCAAGAGAAGAAACCAGGCTAATATTGGTTTGCTCGACAAATGTATCCAATGCAGACTGAACTTTCTGTGACGGAATATCAAAATAAAATGTGCCGTTTGTAGCATAACCCTTTACGCTGAACAGAATCATGACTGCCAGCACAAGCAAGCATTTGGGTGCAACATGAAACAATTCATGGCCATTTCGAGTTGAACGAATCCATCTCATACTCTTACCTCCTTTAAAATAGTTAGCTTACCATTTAAACCGGATTTTGTAACCGAGAACTCCTTTCTATATAGATAAACGTTGCGGATGACCAATCAATCAATTTTTTTTTGAGGCACGCTGATTTTTTTTTTGACCAGGGCATATCGCCGGGTTTTTCCGGCTTCATCTCTCAATGGTTCCGTTACAAATTCGAAGCTGCTAGGGATCTTGTACCTGGCCAATCTCTCAGAAAGGTGGGCGAACAACGCCTCTTCCGTAACCCCACCCGGAGCATCTACAATCCCGTGCACCACTTGACCCAAATCGTCATCAGGCAGTCCGATTACGGCACTGGAGCGTACGGCCGGGTGGGAATCGATGGCCGCCTCCACTTCGGCAGGATAGATGTTGGCCCCCCCCCGAAGAATCATATCCATCTTGCGGTCCGTCAGGTACAGGTATCCGTCTTCATCCAGCCGGCCCATGTCACCCAGTGACTCCCAACCGTTTTCAATGGCATCCGAAACAGCTCCGACGTAATGGTAGGTGCTTTGCCGGCCTCTTGCGGGTAGCAGATAAATGTTACCGATTTTTCCGGGACCCAGTGTGTTGCCGTTTTCATCCACAATCTTGAGCCGAGTTCCCCCCGTCGGTTTACCCACGGATCCTTTGTGGGACAGCCATTCACCACCCGTGATCGCGGTCATTCCAATTCCCTCCGTTGCACCGTAAAACTCGTAAATCCGCTCCGGACCCAGCCAATTGATCCAGGCTTCCTTCAACCAGGGAGGACAGGAAGAGCCAAAGTGCTGCACAGTGCGAAGGGAAGACAGATCGTATTGGTTCCGTTTTTTTTCACCCAACCGCCATATCCTGTGCATCATGGTCGGCACCATCACCACATAGTCGATTTGATATTTTTCCATCAATCGCAGGGCTTCTTCCGCATCAAATCGGGTCATTACAACGATGTGGCTTCCGAAAAACAGGCCGAGTGTTGAATACCCAAAAGGACCGGTATGATACAAAGGGCCGGGCACCAGTTGCGCTCCGTCCGGCATGATATGCCATAGTGTGGTAAAAGCTTCGTCGTCCGGGTCCAGTTCCCCGGGATCTTTTTGAATGATCAGCTTGGGACGTCCCGTGCTCCCGCCGGATGTCATGGCGCCGAAATACTTAGCGGTCCGGTCCGGCAGTTCGCTGTCCGACAGATCCGGATCCGGTTCAAATCCGGCTGGTAATACCCTTCGATCCCCCAGAGAACCGGGTTCACCGCCCACCACCAGGGATGGGTCGGCCAACTCGATAATGGCCTCCCTTTCTATCTGTGGCAATCGGTACGAAATCGGCTGCGGTGTTGCACCGAGTTTCCACACCGCAACAGCGGCCTCATAAAACTCGATGGAGTTGGGCAGGGCGATGGTCACAAGATCGTTCGGTTTCACGCCGAAGTTTTCATAAGCCCGGGCTAGGCGGTTTGTCCGCAAATCAAGCTGTTTTCTGGTGATCGAACATCCTTCATGGGTTATGGCAGGGCGGTCCGGGTCCCGGTCAGCCAACTGGCTAATCATTCGGCTTATTGACATGAGCGCCATGATGAACTCCTTTTTTCGTACATTTTGAAAATATCTCTCCTGACGGATCTTTGCTGTCCATCTCTCCGGATTTAGATAACGCCTTGGAAATGGCGCTAAAAGCCCTGATGTTCAGATCATGGGTCGCCTCCTCGCTCGCAGGATCAGATGACAGCTTTACAATGACCAATCCCGCGCCCGGATTGATATGCAATGTCTGGCCGTTAAGTCCCCATGCCTCATAAGCCCCATTATCATTGTGGGTAATCCACCACTGGTTATGATAGGAATATCCCTTTCTGGCCTTATCTCCTTTCTTAAACTTTTCCCGGTCAGCACCCTTTGCGATCTCTTTAATGACTTCTCCGGAAATGATTTGTCGGCCATTGTATTTACCCCCTAAACGAAGCATTTCGCAAAACCGTGCCAGGTCCCTCAGTGTTGCGTTCAGGCCGGCCCCCATGATTTCCGTTCCAAACGCATCCACCCAAACATATGCGTCTTGCTCAGCGCCCATCGGCTGCCAGATACGCTCCGACATCAGTTGCGTATATCTCTTTCCCGTAACACGACACAGAAGCCACCCGATCACCTCGGAATTCACCGTCCGGTAGGTAAACCCTTCTCCGTGTTCGCCGTCTTTTTTCAATGTTATAAGAAAATTGAGCAATCCCTTTGGGCCCGTGTAGTCGGGGGAAAGAGGCGCCATGCACGCGGCGTCGTATCTGCCTATATCAGAGGTGGGATCGTCATAGTCCTCCGTAAAATCAACTGCAGTGGTCATGTCCAGGGTTTCTTGAACGGTTGCATCACCCCAGGCCGTATGAATGAGTTCAGGCACATATTGACTTACCAGGGCTTTGGGATCCAGTTTGCCTTCATATATCAACTGGGTGGCCAGAAGGCCGGTAAAAGATTTGGTTACTGAAAACACGAGATGAGGAAGTTCGGGTCTCATGGAGTGGTCGTAACGTT
>JAFDDL010000700.1 GCA_019310865.1 Deltaproteobacteria bacterium
TGCGCCGCTAGATCCGGGGACAAGGGTGGAAATGCCAACCTGGGCGTCTGGGGGAAAACAGAGGAAGTCTATCATTTTTTGAAATCGTTTCTGACCATTGAGCGATTCAAAACATTACTGCCGGACATGGCCGGTTACGAGATTGAACGCTATGAACTGCCGAATTTGTTCGCACTGAATTTCTACATCAAAGGGGTACTCAATGACGGGGTGGCAGCCTCGGTGCGAAATGATCCCCAGGCCAAAACCCTGGGGGAATACCTGAGAGCCAAAATAGTGGAGATTCCGGAAACACTACTGAAAACACCAGTTCGACACTCATGATAAAGAAATTTTCAATGCAGAGGGCTTCAAGTTTATAATCACTTAATTAAATAACATTTGTGGAGGGATCGTATGAGAGATCCGTTATTCCAACCAATAAAGATCAGGAACCTGGAAATAAAAAATCGAATATACATGCCGGCCATGCATTTGGCAATGGCTGACAACTGTGCGGTTACAGATAAACTAGTTGATTTTTACGCCGAAAGAGCCCGCGGTGGCGCAGGGATGATTACGATTGGCTTTGCCTGTGTGAATGATGAGAGTCGCGGCATGTGGAACGTTCTAGGAGCTCAGCGAGATGATCTGATTCCCGGGTTATCCCGACTTGCCAAATCGATAAAAGCTGAAGACGCCTGTTGTGCGGTTCAGATTAATCATGCCGGAGCCAACGCCTTTTCCGTATTCATGGACGGCGAACAACCGGTGGCTCCATCGAACATACCAGGGCTGAGTAAGGAAACACCCCGGTCACTGACAGTGCATGAAATTCGGCAAACCATTGATGATTTCGCGCAAGCCGCCTTACGGGTAAAGAAAGCAGGATTTGACGCAGTCGAAGTGATCACCGGTAGCGGTTACCTGATCAGCCAATTTCTGTCTTTGGTGACCAATAAAAGAGATGACGAATATGGCGGTTCATTGGAAAACCGGATGCGCTTTGGTCTTGAAGTGATGCAAGCTGTACGGCAAGCTGTGAAAGAAGATTTTCCCCTTATCGCCCGAATGAACGGTAATGAATTTATGCCGGGCGGCCTCGATCGAAAAGACCTACAGACATTCGCGCGCCGATTGGTCGAAGTTGGGACGGCTGATGCCATCAATGTCAATGTCGGCTGGCACCAGGCCCGGGTTCCCCAGATAACGTCGATCGTGCCGCGAGGCATGTACGCCTACCTTGCAAAAGGCATTAAACAGCAGGTCAACGTGCCGGTGATTGCCAGTCACCGCATTAATGATCCAAAAACAGCCAGGGAAATCCTGGCAGACGGCTTATGCGATATGACCGCCATGGGCCGGGGACTGATCGCTGATCCATATCTTCCTGAAAAAGCTCGAACCGGAAACGAGCAGAACATCGTCCATTGTATTGCCTGCGCCCAGGGGTGTTTTGACGCCTTGTTCCGTCTTACCTCCGTGGAATGTTTGTGTAATCCGAAAGCAGGGTATGAATGCGATCGTCGTATCGAAAAAGCCGAACAGGCGAAAAAGGTCATGGTCATCGGCGGTGGACCAGCCGGTATGAGCGCAGCTCTGGCCGCTAAAGAAAGAGGTCACAACGTAACATTGTACGAAAAAGACGGCCGCCTGGGCGGTCAGCTTTTCCTGGCGTCAGCTCCGCCGGGTCGACAGGAGTTCGCAGAACTGGCCAAGGATCTGGCCAATCAATTAACTGTTAACAATGTTAAAGTTGTTATAAACAAAGAAGTAGATCTGCAGCTGATAGAAGATGAAAAACCAGACACGATCATATTGGCCAGCGGAGCCAGATCATTGACTCCTGGTATCCCCGGGGTGGACCGACCAAACGTAGTACAAGCCTGGGATGTACTTCAGGAAAACGTGTTCACCGGTCAACGAATTGCTGTTATCGGTGGTGGCGCCGTGGGAATCGAAACAGCCTTGTTTCTGGCGGACAAAGGGACCTTGTCGCCGGAATCGGTTAAATTTCTCCTGGTCAACAAAGCAGAAACACCGGAAGACCTGTATCAACTCTCCACCCAGGGTACGAAAGATATTGTATTATTGGAAATGCTGGACAGAATAGGCCAGGATATCGGAAAATCGACACGATGGGGTATGATACAAGACTTAGAGCGTGATGGCGTCAGCGTTCAAATCAAATCAAAAGCATTAGAGATTACCGATGAGGGCGTTCGGGTTGTCTCCGACGGAATAGAAGAACTGATTCCAGTCGATACGGTGGTGCTGGCAGCCGGCGCCATACCTGATATCATATTAGGGCAGGTATTAAAAGAACAAGGCATTGATTTTACTGTGGTGGGTGACGCCTGTAAAATCGGCCAGGCATTCGATGCTGTCCATGACGGGTTCAATGTCGGCCGAGAAGTATGATGTAGTTGGTTTTAGGAATGATGTGTCCAATGACAATGATAGTCGGAATCGTTAGCTCTCGCTATCCGCCCCCCTTCAGATGCTTGTCGAACCACTCAAGTGCGAGATCGGTGCTCCTCTTGAAACCCTCAGTGTATATGTCCCAATGTTTAATGCCCGGGATCACCTCGTAGCGAACCGGGGGCCGCGGATAATATCGAACACCCGGCCGCCGGCGTCGCGGGGATCGAAGAGCTGCTCATTCTCGGCGTCGATAAACAGGGTAGGCACCTTTATCTGTCTACCCGCTGCGACAGGATCGAACTGGAGCATCTTGGGGTAGTTGGGCTTGCCCTTGAGCTTTTCAATTTTGTCATTGGATATCGCCCCCAAGCCCTCTCGGGCGACAGCGGTCGCTTTCCGTTCGCTCATTGTCTTCATCCCCCCATTGGCTACTATCATGGCCCCCACCTGTGAGACCGCTACGGCGATGCGGTCATCGTGAGCGGTGCTCCAGATCACAACGCCACCTCCGTAGCTCGTGCCCCAGGCGCCGATACGCTTAGCGTCCACCTGCGGCTTCCCCTCGATATAGTCGATGGCGGCACGGTAGTCCTGGATCCAATCCATGGGATCCACCAGCTCACGGACGAAACGCACCCTCACTGTCGCTTCGTTC
>JAFDDL010000701.1 GCA_019310865.1 Deltaproteobacteria bacterium
CTTTTTCGAAAAATACAACATCGATTAGAATCGGTCCCATGTAAGCCCCTGGCAGGAAGAAGAGGAAAAGTATATTTCCGAAGCGGGCCGGGAAAAGGGATTTCGGCTCGGGTGCGTGAGCAAGATCGAAGGGGATATTTTAATTTTCGTACCGGAGGAATCTCGCGCCGGCAAACAGGTCGTGAGCAAAAAAGCCCGGGATATCCACATTACTCATAACCCGGCTGTCAAACAATACCATATCCAAGTGGAAAAGCCGACCATTGAAGAGCCCACCGGCGACTTTGAGCGCATTTGCGCGGTTCTTGAAGATACGCAAGGCTTGAAGAATTTACGAATCGATATCGAGGCCTTGCGGCAACTACCCGGTGCGCTTCGAAAAGGCAAGTGGGCGGTTACCGTGAGCGTCTGGATGGACCAGGAGATCATTGGCGTTCGCCCCGGAAAACACGAGACCGGCTATGGCTTGGCAATTGACATCGGCACCACCACGGTTGCAGGCTATTTCTGCGATCTTTCCACCATGGCGGTAATTGACACGGTATCGCTTATGAATCCCCAATGCAAATATGGGGAGGACGTGATGAGCCGGATTACCTACCATCAGATGAATGCAGACGGCCTGCAGCGGATGAGCGATGATATCATCGAGGGGCTTAACTGGCTGGTGGACCAGGCCATCAAGAACACCCATCCGCCCAAAAAAAAGTTACCGAAGAAAAATGGACAGGAGGGATCGGATGAATTTATAGAGGTTCCGGAAGAGGGAAAAACATACCTTCGCCTCTCCAATGAAGACATTGAAGATGTCACCATCGCCTGCAATACTGCCATGCATCACATCCTGCTGAAGCTGGACCCCGAGCATATGGGCCTGGCGCCGTTTCCGCCGGTGATTCACCACAGCTTGGACATCAAAGCGCGTGATCTGGGCCTGCGGATCAATCCCAGCGCCAATGTGTTCGTGCTTCCCAATGAAGCCGGATTTGTGGGCGCCGACAATGTGGGTGTTCTGTTGGCTGTACAGCCCCACAAAAGCGAAGAAATTCAGTTGATCATCGACATCGGCACCAATGGTGAGTTGGTGCTGGGAAATAAGGAGAAACTCATCTCCTCTTCCTGTGCCACCGGGCCGGCCCTGGAAGGCGCTCAACTATCCTTTGGTATGCGCGCCGCCCCGGGCGCCATCGAACGTATCGAGATCGACCCGGAAACCAAGGACGTTAATTACAAGGTCATCGGCCGGGATGCCTGGCGAAAATACTCCGAACCCGAAGAGATGAAGACCAAGGGCATTTGCGGCTCCGGGATACTGGATGTGCTGGCCGATTTTTATTATTCCGGCGTGATAAACAAAACCGGTATGTTCAATAAAAAAGCGCTCAAGGACCATCCACGTTTCCGCAGAAACCCGGAAACCAATTTACCGGAATTTGTCCTGGCCTGGGCCAAAGAGTCGAGCATCGAAAAGGATATCGTTATTACCCTGAAGGATATTCGGCAGATCCAGCTTGCCAAGGGTGCCCTTTACGCCGGCTGCAAGTTAATGATGAAGCGCATGGCGGTGGACAAATTGGACAAGGTAAAGATCGCCGGTGCCTTCGGCACCCACGTGGATCGGCGAAAAGCCCTGATTATGGGATTGTTTCCCGACTGCGATCTTGAGATGATCGAATCGGTGGGCAATGCCGCCGGAGACGGATGCCGGGCCGCCCTGCTGAACGTCGAAAAACGCAAAGAAGCCGACTGGATTGCCCGAAATGTGGAGTATGTCGAGCTAACCGTGGAGCCCACCTTTGAGCGCGATTTCATGGAAGCCATGCAACTGCCGCATATGAAGGATGAATTTCCGCATCTGGCAGGCATCGTGCCGGATGAAATCTTAAAACAGTAATCGCCACTGACACCAACCAGGCGGTAAGTTACTACAGCATCATACTGTGGGACTGCCCATATTAATAAAGCCTGTGGGCTTCAGATCAAGCTGGAGCCTACAGGCTTTTGCTACGTTTGGGTAGAATATATCAGCTCCCAGACTGATGATATTCGTAATAAGTTTTATCCATGATCCGTTTTGCATCATCGCCGGTAATACCTTCCCGATCAAGCGTATCTGCAATCCAAGCTCTCAAGTCTTTTTGCTGCGCATCCGAAATGTCCGGCTCATGCGCATCGAGCATTTCCGCCATCTGGTTTCGGGCTCTTTCGATAATGCCCACCTCACCGGCATTTAACCATGCATCCCGGGAGAGGAGATTTGTTACACTCGTTTGTTTCCAAAGCAGTTTTTTGTAATTTTTTAACGTGTGAAGGTCCTTCAGAAAATTCCCGCCAACCGGCGCCGCCCCGACCTTGACCATTGTATCCATGGGAATGGTAAAGTCATCAACCGGTACGCCTTTGACAAAGGATTTTACCCAACTGATCATTTCGTTATCCATCACCGTGGCCAAGGGATCATAGGTGTCATCCGAGCATATGGCAGACCCGCACCAGACAATCCCACCTCCGAACAGCGCCTGGGACATATACGTCGCCATATGTTCCCAGCCAAATTGCGCATTGGCTTCGGCGGCGGTTGAACGTTCAGATACTGGCCCATAGCCTGAAAACCGATGTGCACTTGCATCGCCTGCGGCGAGGACTCAGCTCGCACACCGGTATGCATTTCGCCTGCGGCCGTGTAAGATTGGAACATCATGATGTTACCGGGATTAATTGCCTGGATGGCCACATTCATGCCTAAAAATTCAGCGACGCTCTGGGCAACCAGGCCTGCAACGGTGACCGGCCCGCTAATTCCAAGAATGCCGCAGGGACCGAGGGTGATCGGAACGCCTGACTTTGCAGCCGTAAGGAGCAGATCGGCATGGCCAATGGGATCGTCGGGTTGTTGGCGCCCGCTGAGAAAATAGGGGGATATCGGGCAGACAACCGACGTTGCATTCGGTTTTTTCCGAAAGGCCGCTTCGCCGCCCGCACATAATTGCCAGATTCGGATGTAGTCTGAAATTTCATCCTTATGCGAGCTGAAATAGGGGATAATCTTGGCACCGCCATTGTGCAGACAACAAATGGCCATTGAGATGGTCAATGCGCCGTATCTGGAAAAGTCCTCTTTTGGAAATTCATCGTACAGCCAATAAATGGGCGGCATACAGCCGTCGAAGTGCTCGCATGCATCCAGCAGCCTGGCATTTTTCACCATATCCCCGATCGTCCCGGGTCTCATTTTATTCAGTTCATAATCCCAGATATAATCTCCGCCGGTATTGATATAATAGGACGCATCGGTGTTGAGCTTTATTGTCGTATACCGGGGCGAGGGCGATGTCGGATAAAGTGATCCCGCGGTGGGGATTTTTTTCAGCGCATCGGTGACAATCTCTTCTGTAAACAGAATTTTCCTTCCCCCCTCGGAATTGGTCACCTTATCACCGATCGTGCACCCTCCGGATTGAAAGGCTTCTATGGCCTCTTGATGATTACAGACAAACCCTACCCTCGTCAAAACGCTCAATGCCGCGTTAAAGATCTTCTCTCTATCTTGTTCAGTCAACGTGTTATTGATATCAAACATTTTCCCTCCTCACTATGCACTTTTTTCGACCAGCGCTTTGGTTAACAGGCTCACGCCTTCATTTGCGTTGGCGCCATATAAAACGCCCAGCTCCGATGCCAATTGCGGCTCCATGGCAGCGCCGCCGGCAAGAATAATTTTTCCCGGACAATTTTCGTTTACCAGTTCAATTGTTTTTCGCATACTTCTTGTGGCCAGGGTCAGTAGGCCGGACATGCCGATTGCATCCAGATCCTGTGCCGCCGCCAAAAACCGTTCAGGGGAAACATCTCCACCGAGATCCACTACTTTAAACCCGCTTGCCTTCATCATCACGCAAACAATGTCTTTTCCGATGGTATGAAGATCTCCTTTTACCGTTCCGAGCGCAATGGACCCCTTATCGGAAAGCGCCGACGCATCGCCGAGTACATCTTCCAGAACCTTGCCGAGCTGCGTTGCGATATCACCCACAACCACCAATTCCGGAAGCCCTATTTCGTACTTTTCAAAA
>JAFDDL010000702.1 GCA_019310865.1 Deltaproteobacteria bacterium
TTTCGGAAAATAGGCGTCATTGGCTGCCTTGAGATCAGACCACAATGCATTGAGCTGCGATTCATCCGGCCCCAACGGATGGATAAGCATGGCTTGTTTTATCAGGTTCTCATTGTTGTTCAGATACCCTTCAATGGTTAAACGCTCGTAATTTTTTATGGTCTGAACCAAACCTGTAACAGCTTTGTTTGCCTCACCCATTTTAATGGGTTTTGGACCACTTTTATCGACTATTGCAGAAATCTCCATGATATAATCGTCAGGAAACCCAGTGATGGCCCCATTGTTTTTAGTATTGACAATATGGTGTTTCTCATCTCCCAGCGCCAGGCTTGCAATGAGTTCACATGCCACGGTGGAATACATATATCCTCCCCGCTTGGATAATTCCTCAGGTGCCTTTGTGCGATCCTTTTGTGCATAGAGAGTTAACAATTCTTTTTCAACTTTCTGAACAACTTCCCCCCGTGTTCCTTTTCCATCCCGCTCCTTGACCTCATTTTCCAACATTTTACCTGTACTATAAAAATACTTTAAATAGGGGTTGGGGAGCATGCCTAAACCAGTTATAAATTCGGGATCATAATCAATATCAGGAATATTTTCCATATTGACATTGACGTATTTAAGCATTTCATCGGTCTTGTCCTCCCCGGATACCATGAATCGATCCACCCAGCTCAGATGGTTCAGACCATAGTGTTTTAATAAAACGTCTTCTCTTTTGCATTTCAGGATTTCGGCAGCCTGTAGAATGAATTCAATGGGAACATTACAAAGCCCGATACATCGGTCGTAGTACAGATAATTGATGATAAACTCGGTCAGCATGCCGGAAGGATTGGTGAAATTGATAATCCACCCATTATTGGAATCCTGTTTTACCAAATCCACATAATTTTCGATAATGGGGAATGACCGAATGCCGCTGGCCATGCCGCCCATCCCCGTTGTCTCCTGTCCGATCAGGTTGTAGTTGAGGGGGATTTTTTCATCCTGGATTCTGCCGGCCAGCAGGCCGGAACGGAACTGGTTCAGGATAAAATCCGCGCCGGAAATCGCCTGCCGAGGATCGTAGGTCGCCGTAAATTTGATGGGCGAACCGGGCGCATATAGCATGCGTCGGGTAAAATCCGAGAGAATGGTAAACTTTTTTTCACTTTCTTTGATATCCAGCATACAAATTTCATCGATATCCACAGCCTTGGAAATTTTTATCAGGCCGTCAACCAATTCAGGCGTGTAGGTGCTGCCCCCCCCGATGATACAGATTTTCGTGTCACTGCCCTTTGGGTCACCCTATTCTTCATGTAGGTGCTGATAATCGTTTCGGTCAGATCCGTCGTGAGATCAACGCCGCCGGCTTCAAGAGCATAAAACAGCGCCCCGACCACCGGATCGTGCTCTGGAATAACAATCTCCGCCGCATATTTCTGATCCATGGCATGGGTCAGCATCGTCATCAGCGGCGGATACTTTCGCTTGAAAACCGATCCGGCCAGGACCAGTTTGAAATGAGTGTCATCCCGAAACAGGGCGTTGTAAAACACATCCACAATATCCAGGATTTCTCTTACCAATTTCCAGGTGATGGCCAACGCCTTTCCATCTCCCATCCCTGCGGCCCCAAAGAGCGTCTCAAGCGTTTTTTTTACATTTTCAGGTGATCGTTCCAGATCGGTGACCTCTTCGACCTGTTTGACTCCGAGTGCTTCGGGCAGCAGCCTTTGCAGGATGCTCGGATAGCCCCGGCCGTCTTTGGACCGAAGCGCCGCATGAAACGTGTCGCCGGCAATGTGATGAGCACCGAGTACATCCCCGGAAAAATAGCCCAGCCCTCCCATTCTTTTTGCGACCCCGTGGGAATTGACGGCAAAATTGATGTTGCCGGTTCCGCAAGTAACGACCATTCCCACCCCGTCGACCGTTGCACTTTTCAGGGCGATCAGGCCGTCATTTTCAAAATCAAAGGCCGGCCCCGGTGTGACCTGTTGGAAAACCTTTCGCAGCAGCTTAAAATCGGTTTCCGTGTCTGCGCCGGCAGCACCGTAGTAGACAAATTTAATATCTTCGGCCTGGATACCCGTTTCGCGGATGATCCGTTGAATCCCATTGGAAAGGATCTTTTCCAGCGTTTCGATGCCGCAGACTTCATAATTGGCGCCCGCATCGGTTAATACCCGTCGCACGGTCCCATTTCGCTCGGCCAGGGCGAATCGGGTTTGGGTCCCGCCAATATCCACGCCCAGGTAGAATTCCTTTACATCACTCATAGCGCTGCCAATCCAGTTTATGTTGTTCCACCCATAGATAATGGGTCCGGTTCCGGAGCAGACGGGACGCGTCCTCGTCGAGCACCACCGTGGTGCGTTTATGAAACTGCAGGGCGGAGGCCGGGCATTGGGCGGTTACCGGTCCTTCGATCATGGCCGGAACCGCTTCGGCTTTACTTTCACCGCAGGCGATCACCAGGCAGTGATTTGCCTCCAGGATGGTTCCGATCCCCATGGTGATAACATGTTTGGGAACATCGGACACATCATCGAAAAACCGGGCGTTGTCCCGGATCGTATTTT
>JAFDDL010000703.1 GCA_019310865.1 Deltaproteobacteria bacterium
GAAGCCTTGAGAATCAACCTGGTGAACAAGACATGCCCCCTGAAGAATCTCATGGACGCGTGCATGGCAATGGCCGTTATGATCTGTGAGACCGGGCCCATAGCCATCGAACAGGCCAAGTATGCCATCAATTATGGATTGGAAGTCGATTTGCATACCGGCTTGGCTATTGAAACCAATGCGTATTGGATGACGATCCCTACCGAAGATCGCCTGGAAGGGCTTGCCGCTTTTCGGGAAAAACGGAAGCCGGTCTACAAAGGAAAATAATTCACATTTTCTGAATCAAAAGCGTTCGGCAAAATAGGGTATAGGAAGTCCCGGGTTGCTTTTGGCCCTGGACTAATGTCAAAAGCATGAACACAACGGATTTTTTAAGCATCGCCACTGCCATCTGCCCGGACAGGGAGTTTATCGTCTTTGAAAACGGGCGCTGGACCTTTTCCCAGGTCAACGAACGGGTCAACCGTCTGGCAAACGCCTTGATAAGCCTCGGCATCGAAAAGGGGGACCGGATCGGCATGCTCGCGGTCAACTGCCGCCAGTACGTGGAGGCCTATTTTGCGGCGGCCAAGATCGGGGCGGTTTTCGTTCCCCTCAACTTCAGGGCGAAATCGGAAGAGCTCAAACACATGATCTCCCACGCCGGGATCAGGTTGCTCTTTTCGGGCAGCCGATACTTGGAGATGGTCAGGGACATGCGGCCCAAACTGCCGTCCGTTGAACACTGTGTGTCACTGGACGCAGGCTGTGAAGACGGCGTTCTTTATGAGAACTTGGTGGAGGCGTCACCAACCGGCGAGCCGGTAAGCGAGATCGGCGATGAAGATGTAACGATGCTTCTGTACACCGCCGGCACCACGGGCAACCCCAAGGCGGTTCCCCTGAGGCACAGCGGCTTTGTTCCCTACGTACTGGAGAACGTGGAGCCGGCAAATCCTGAGATCGAGGAAAAGAACGTACTCTGCGTGCCGCTGTATCACGTGGCGGGCATCCAGGCCCTGCTGTCTTCTACTTACGGCGGCCGGAGCCTGCTGCTCATGAGTCAATTCGAGGTCAATGAATGGCTGGCGCTTGTTGACCGGGAAAAGGCCAACCGGGCCATGCTGGTGCCCACCATGCTCAAGTGGATCATCGATGCGCCTGATTTCGGCAAGTACGATCTGACAAGCTTGCGCGTCATTACGTACGGGGCGGCGCCCATGCCCCTGGAGGTCATCAAGAAGGCCATCGATCAGATGCCCTGGGTCCGGTTCATCAACGCCTTCGGGCAGACGGAAACAGCGGCCACCATAACCTCGCTTGGCCCGGAGGATCACGTGATCGATGGGGATGCCGAGGAGCGCGAGAAAAAATTGAGACGCCTTTCATCCTCCATCGGCAGGCCCCTTGCCGATGTGGAAATCAGGATCGTGGATGACGACGGCAATTCGCTTCCCCCCCAAGAGGTGGGAGAAATCCTGGCAAGGGGCCCGTGCATCATGCAGGGGTACTGGCGCGACGAAAATAAGACGGCCCAGGCTATCACCCCGGATGGCTGGCTACGCACGGGGGACAAGGGCTGGAGAGACGAGGACGGTTACGTGTACCTGGCCGGACGAGGTGACGACATGATCATCCGCGGGGGGGAAAACATATCCCCCGAGGAGGTGGAAAATGTGTTATATTCACATCCGAAGGTGGACGAGGCAGCGGTGATCGGCGTACCCGATCCGGAGTGGGGCCGGCAGCCCCGGGCAGTGGTGGTGCTCAAAAACGGGCAGACAGCCACCGAGGCGGAGATTCTGGAATTTTGCAAGCCGAAACTGGCAGGATTCAAACGGCCCCGATCGGTGGTCTTCGTCGATTCCCTGCCCAGGAATTCCCTTGGCAAAGTCCTCAAGAGAAAGATCCGGACTGAGTACGGTCAGCCTTAAAAAACAGTATATGGAGGCAAAATATGGCAAATGAAGTTGGAAAGCGCTATATTTGTAAAACCTGTGGTGCTGAAGTCATCGTGACACGGGGTGGTAATGGGCAGCTTAAATGCTGCGGCAAACCCATGGAACTGAAAAAATAAGACCGGGAGGTGATAAATATGGCACAGCTTGGTAAAAGATATCGCTGCGAGACCTGTGGTACGGAAATTCTCTGCACTAAAGCCGGCGACGGTGCGCCGGAGTGCTGCGACAAGGAAATGGCAACCCAGGAACCCAAACCCCTGCCTTCATCCGATTAAGAACAGGAAAAAAACCATCAGAGTTGATCCTGACCAATACCGACGATATCACCTTTTGCGAACAACAGTTGGATATCCATCATCGGAAGGAGTTTTTGAGTAGCGTGGCCAAGTGCTTTTCAAGAACCAGGCCTTCGGGTAGCGGCAGGTCAAGCCCTCTCACCACGGCCTGTTTGGCGTATCTCACGGCAATGGGAGGGGATTCGGCGATTGTTTCGGCCAGTTCTTCGGCACGTTCGAGGAGTTTGTCCCCCGGCACCACCTCGTTGACCAGCTTTATCTGGTAGGCCTCCTCGGCGTCGACCCAGCGGTCCATGAGCAACATCTCAAGGGCCTTGCTTATGCCCACAAC
>JAFDDL010000704.1 GCA_019310865.1 Deltaproteobacteria bacterium
GATCTGTCAAACGCTCTTGGATTCGGTATGAATTACGGCGAGGCAATCAAGGCGCTGCAGGACATCCCCGAAAAAGACTGGCGGGGATTCTGGCGCCATGTGCGACTGACATTCTCATCCGGTGGCGGCTTGCTGCCTTCCGGTTTGGGCCCATCTGTTTCTGGAGCTGCTAAGGTGCTTCGCGCCATGGGCCAAGGGCGCGGTTGGGACCAGTTCAAAAAGGAGATCACCCCGGTCCAGCTCAAGCGCTTCGCTCAAGGGTTTAAGGCCCTGAAAAACCGCAAAGGCAAGATGTACCCCATGTACAGCGGCAGGGGCCATTTAATGTATTACGTGACCAAGAAGGAGCTGGTCATGCGGACCATTGGTCCACGGCTGGCGCGAGAATCCAAGGAATACAAAGATTGGCGAGCGGCATCATTGCTTGAACAGGAACGCCGGGAGGTGCTCCGGGATATTACCGTGGCGATCGTCGAAAATGACAACGATACGGCAAACAAGCTGATCAATAAATACTCGATCGTCCCCACCCCAAAACAGATTGAAAACGAGATCTTGAAGCGCGAGTTATCCCGCGAGGAGCGCGATTCGATGAAGGAACCGGGCGTTGTGGATCTGTGGCAGATTCAACGGGAGGGGGAGTTGTATTAAGTGCCATCCGCTATTTGACAATTAAATACCCGCAAGGGAGCCGAGGTAACGCGCTGGCTGAATGGCGTGTAATTCACGGGAGACCTATGGCCTGGGAAACCGGGTAATGCAACACCGTGTCCTGTTAAGCAGGTAGGTTCGCCATCCGGAAAATGGCGTCTGTTTTAGTTCCCACATCACAAAACTAGCAACATTTTCTATAAAACCACTCGTAATTTTTACGATAGACAACCCCGCCAATCTGTGCCTATAAAATATACAACTGCCCACCACATGTCTCTCGGATGCAATAGCGGAAGGTGGAGCAGCCCGTTTAATTATCATGGTATCGTGATCCACATTGAGGATGAAAAAACACAGCTATTTCTTATCATTAACAATTCTAAACAGTTGCGCCGTGTTGTTCGTTATTGTTGGAAAAATTGGTTTGACATTTAGTAAAACATGCCGATATAAATAATATGGTACCGTATGTGGTGCCAAGGGCTTATGAGTAGAGTTGAAAAATTATACAAAAAGGCAATCAACGCCCCAAACAATTTCCCATTTCAGGGCCTATGCTCATTGGCGGAGCGTGTTGGATTTGAATTTAAAAGGCAAGACGGAAGTCACAGGTTTTATAACCACCCGGGCATTGGCGAGGTTTTAAATCTGCAACCGTTACCAAAAGATAGTAAGACGGCCAAGCCGTATCAGGTTAATCAATTATTGACCATAATAGCTGAGCACGATTTAATTAAAAAGGATGATAAGAATGGCTGAATACTCAATAAGCGTTAATTGGAGCGAGGAGGACGGCTGTTTTGTGGCCCTTATCCCTGAGTTTCCAAATCTAAGCGCATTTGGGGAAACACGGGCTGAGGCCATTGCAGAAGCAGAGGTGGCGCTGGGGGGATTTGTTGAAGTTTATAAAGAGGAGGGTTACAAGCTTCCAAAAGCCAACCACCTTCAATCAGATAGTGGCCAGATCCGCCTTAGAATGCCCAAAGGTCTTCATTCTAAGTTGAGCCAAGAAGCCGAAAGACAAGGGGTTTCACTAAACACGTACATCGTTTCGAGCTTATCAGAAAGCCTCCCCCTGGATAGGGTTATGGACCGGCTTGATGAAATCAATAGCCGGGTCATCGGCGGCCTGTTTATGAAAACACCTCAAGTGCAACCCTCAACAACAGGAAGTATTGTTCGCTTTGAGCCAATCCAGGGCGCAAAAACCTTTGACCAATTGGACATACCATGAATGTAGCCGAAGAAGCTTTTGTTATTGTCTGCGATGATGTGCGCAATGAGGTTGGGGATAAAATTTCTTTGATGGGAATTTATTCAAGAGACGTTATAGTCCCCAAAGTTCCGACTATTTTGCAAAAGCTTAGCTTTGTGCTCACCTTAAGGGGTATAAAAAAGAAATTTAAAAGTGTCTGGGTTACTATAAAATGTAAAGGCACGAAAGAACCGCTACTTGAGCAAAAGCTTCAAGTCGACCCAGGGCCAGCCAATAATTTGCATTTGATTGCTCAATTCGCACCCTTTAGAATAGATAAGACGGGGGTTTACCGCCTTGAATACAAGTTCAGCAAAAAAAAGACGCCTGACTTAGTGCACGAGATTGAAATTAAAGTCCCGCAATAAAATATAATCTCAAAATATAAGCCCCATCCCCCACCCCGCTTCAGCGGGCTTTTTCAACCACATCCTTACTTCATGGTAGTCTCCTAATTGCTTTCTTACATGCATGACAAAATGCATCCGGATAGTCCTTGATGTTGCGGTAGGTTATGAGTTCATTTGCATCGGTATTGGCGAGTGTCTGAATGCCACAGTCACGGCACTTGAGTTTATTCGGCGTTTTTTATTGCATTCGCTTCCGAAACGCTTTGTCAGAATCCGCTATTTTGGGTTTTTGTCAAACCGGTACAAAAAA
>JAFDDL010000705.1 GCA_019310865.1 Deltaproteobacteria bacterium
CGAGATCGATCACCTCAAACCCGCTGACTTCTAACATAAAAACGACAATATCCTTGGCAATATCGTGAATATCGCCCTCAACTGTACCAAACACAATCTTACCGATTTTTTTGCCTTTGTCACCTCCTTCTTCTTCAAGGAAAGGCTTTAACTTGCTTGCCACGCCCGCCAGAATATCGCCGGATACAATCAATTCCGGCAAAAAAAACTTACCAGTCGCGAAGCGTTCACCAACGAATTCCAGCGCAGCCCTTCCAGCCTCCAGGATACTTGAAGGTTCCACATTGCTTTGTAACAATTCTTCCGTAATCCTTAATGCCTCGTCTTTTGATAGGTCTGTGATTGCCTTATACAATTTTTCTGTCATTTGACCCTCCAATATTATATTAGTTTTAACATCCGTATCAACACCAACCACCATAGTCAAAAAGGAGTTTAACTTGTCCCCTGCACAAGCCGGCCGATGTGTTTTTTATAACATCACCTTTTTCATCAGATGGCCCTGAGCATCATCAAGGTTCGCTCAATGGTCCAGAAGGCACCCAGGGTGCCGACTGCAAATCCCGGGATAAGTTGTGCCCATCGAGGCCACCTGAACGCCAGTGTCCGGAAAGAACCTCTGATGGCGAAGATCAGAGCCACAAAAAGAAGCTGCCCCGATTCCACGCCCAGGTTAAAGAAAAGAAGGGACATGGCAATTTCATTATTCGGCAGGCCTATGGTGCTCAGTCCGCCGGCAAAGCCAAAACCGTGCAGCAGACCAAAGGCAAAAGCAACCACCCAGGGATGACGGATCGTCAGGCTGGTCTGTCCCCGCCACACCCGGACGATTTCCGGCCCAAGAAAAAGAATGGACAGGGCAATGGCCGCCTCCACTGGTGGCCCCGGAGCGCCGGCATATCCCAAAGTGGCAATGGCCAGAGTGATACTGTGGGCAATCGTAAAAGACGTGATCGTCTTGACCAGCATCCGCCCACTGCTCACGATGAGCAGCAGACCGAGTACAAACAGCAGGTGATCAATCCCTGACAAGATATGTTCGATACCCAGCAAAAAATAGGTCTTGACAACCTCGCCGGCGCTTCGGGTACCGGTGACCCGGAAAGAGGGATTCGGCGGCGTGAGCCGCACGACCTGCACGGTGCCATCAAGCCGCTCAACTCGCACCAGGGCATCGGTCATGGTACCGGAAAGGCCATCGATGCGAATTTCGCTACCATCCAATCCACCGGGACGTGTAACAATTGCATACTCCAAAAATGCATCACCCGTAAAAGTCGATCGAAGCGTCCCCTCCAGGTGCGCCTGTTGATCAAAGACCACATAAAGGGCCAGGCGTCTCTCCGGCCCGCGAGCCGGGGTCTTCCACAACATCTGGTAGTGCTCGGCATCGATCTGTTTTATCTGAAGATAGGCCGGACGCAGCTCGTGGGCGCCGGCAACCGAAACAAAAGCACTGAGCAGGATCAGAACGTGTATCAACAGTCTTTTCGCCATTAATGCGCCACCTTGGTGCCTTCAAATGAGGCGACTAATTTTGAGTTCTTGCCCGCCGCAGGCGCGACGGCATCGATTTTCACCCGGTAACGTTGCCGCAGAGATTGGTAAAGCTGCTCCTTCGCCTCTTGCTGACGGCCGGCCAGCCATTCGCGCGTGACCGCTTCACGAACAGTGTCGAGTTTGGGGAGTGTTGCATCAATGCGCTTTTGAACATACACCAGATGCAGACCGTAGCCGGACTGGATCGGTCCCTGCCACATAGCTGTCGGTATCCCCATCAGATGCGACGAAAACGCTTCTCCGAACAGACGGCTTACCTGGTGTTGCGTCACTGCTTCATAATCCGACTGGAGCAGGGCTAAACGGTCTCCCCATCTTGCAGTCTGGGTGAGATCATTCTGCTGCGAAAGTTCCACCAGAATCAACCGTGCATCTGCCTTCAGTGACGCGCCATGCCGTGCAGGATCAAAATAGATCTGTTTAAAGCTGAGTTTCGGCTCGGCCCTGAACTTCTCCGGATGCTTCTGGAGATATGCTTGCAAGTCGGTATCCGAGGGCGCAACCTGCCGACTCAGCTCTTCGGCCAGAAACTCCATTTTCTGTTGCATGCGGCGCCGCACGACCGTGTCGTCACGATCAAGCCCCATGGCAACCGCTTCACGATAATAGACCTCCTCGCGGGTAAATGCTTCGACCATGCCCATGAGTTCATCGGCACTGGGTGATCTCTGCCAAACCCGCGAAAAATTTTCCGCCAGGATCTCCAGCCTGGGCTGCGTTATCACAATGGTTTCATTGTCAGGCGCAAGCCCGCTTCCTGCAGGTTCCAGCCCTTGGTAAAGGGCGAACAGGCAGCCCCCCAGCAGCAGAAAGAGGAGCAGCGGTTCGCGCAACGCCCTGGTTATCCAGCCGGCCATAGCCATTATCCTTTCGGTGTGTACCAGATGGGCGATGAGTAAGCGCGATCCTGAATCGACCCAGGCGCCCCTTCCGGTCTTTCGACACCATAAACCTTAACATCATGGGTTGTCCAACGCGGGGTCGGGATTTCCAGAACCCGCACATAAT
>JAFDDL010000706.1 GCA_019310865.1 Deltaproteobacteria bacterium
TGATAAAAAGTTTATCAAAAAATCCAACATCAAATCTCTGGTGAGTGTACCTGTTTCAGCTGCCGGGAAAGTCATTGGATCCTTTTCGATCAGTACAGTGACAAGAGAGCGAAAATGGGACAAGGAGCTTATTCAACGCTTAAAGCTCGTTGGTGAAATTTTTGCCAATACCTTGTTACGTCAAAAGTTCGAGGAGTCCCTCAGCAAAGCGTTTTCTGAAATCAAACAGCTTAAAGATAAAATCGAGGCGGAACGGGACTACCTTCGCGATGAGATCAATCTCGAATATAATTACGAAAACATTGTTGGTGACAGCCAGATTCTGAAATACGCCCTCTTTAAAGTAGAGCAGGTTGCGCCAACCGATGCCACCGTCCTGATTTTAGGGGAAACCGGTACCGGTAAAGAGCTCATCGCCCGCGCCATCCATGGGGCCAGCTCTCGGAAGGACAGGCCCTTTATCAAGCTCAATTGCGCCACACTGCCTGAAAATCTCATCGAAAGCGAGTTGTTCGGCCATGAAAAAGGGGCGTTTACGGGTGCTGAAATCCGACGGGAAGGCCGTTTTGAGCTGGCGAACCGGGGAACGCTTTTTCTGGATGAAATCGGTGAAATTCCCCAAAAACTACAGGCCAAACTGCTACGGGTACTCCAGGACGGTGAGTTTGAACGCTTGGGCAGTTCCCGGACCATCACGGTCGATGTGCGAATCATTGCAGCTACAAATCGTGACCTTGAAAAGGAAGTCCAGGATGGCCAGTTTCGCGAGGACCTGTGGTACCGGCTCAACGTTTATCCCATAACGGTCCCGCCACTTCGCCAACGCAAGGAAGATATCCCTTTGCTTGTGCGTTATTTTGTAGACAAACTAAGCCGAAAAAATGGGAAAAAAATTACATCCATATCCAAACCGGCGATGGAATATTATAAGAACTACAATTGGCCCGGAAATATAAGAGAACTGGAAAATGTTATTGAACGGGCCATCATAAATTCCCAGCATCACGTGCTTCGCATCTCCGAAAGACAACCCGTCGATTGCATTGGGGAAGCATCTGGAAAAAGGCGAGAAAGTTTAGCCAAAATGGAGCGGGATTATATCGTTGAAACACTCGAAGATACGAACTGGAAAATCACTGGGGAAAATGGCGCGGCCGCCATATTGGACCTCAATCCCAGCACCCTGAGGGGCCGGATGCGAAAATTAGGCATTGAGCGTCCAAAATTAAAATATTATCATTGATCATTTTCCGATAAACCGTGAACTCGCCATATTTGGCAAGGTGGTTAAATAAGACGAGTTTTTAATGTCCCATGCCAGCCCTTTGATGGAAAATCTCTTGCTAACCCATCTGAATATAAAGAATTAACCTTTGTCCACCTCTTATCATTAATCTGGCACAAAAATTGAATTACATTCGGGTGAGTTGGTACACTTTTAAATCCCTGCGTTAATTCAAAACAAAGATCATGAAAAAAACAAACATGATTATGCTACTGGTAAAGGTAAAAGCACTGCCTAAAAAGTCCGCAGAGTTTTGTCAAACTGTCGTCTCCCTATCGGATGTCTTTAAAAAAGAAAAGGGGTGCCTAGGTTACAACGCCTATAATGATGTTGAGGATAAGAATTCCTTTTTCCTGTTTTTAACATGTAACAGCAAGGCGGGATTGATGAATCATTTGAAATCGCGACCGTTTAACATACTTGTGGGAGCCGTTCAAAATCTGTGCATGGATGGGCAGGTTGACGTAGATGTGCTGACCAGCGCATCGTCTAAAATAATATCCATTCAAAAAATGGCTACCGAACTATTCGCCCAACCGAAATAAAATTAAAAAGGAGAATCGATTGTGAAGATTCAGAATGTTACGGTGATCGGTGCAGGTATCATGGGAAGCGGCATCACCAATGTGAGTGCCCTGGGTGGATTTAACGTGGTGATGCAGGACACCGACTCGGCGATCCTGAAGAACGCCATGAAACTTATTGAAAAGAATCTGCAAAAGGGGATCGAGCGCGGAAAGATCACAGAAGAAGAAAAGGCCTCGGCATTATCCAGAATCACAAGTGCATCCGATATTGAAGCGGCATGCCAAAATGCAGATTTGGTTATCGAGGCGCTTCCAGATAATCTAGCACCCAAGCAGGACATATTTGCCAGGATTGAAAAATCCTGCCCGGATCACACCATACTGGGAACCAACACCTACTCTATGAGCATCACGGAAATCGCCGCGAATGTGTCCAATCCGGCAAAAACCGTTGGCATGCATTTTTTCAATCCGGTTCACATCATGAAACCGGTGGAGATCGTTTGCGGCCTGGAGACATCGGATGAAACATTTAAAGCCTGTAAGTCGGCCTGCCGACAAATGGGCAAAAAGACCGTCGAGTTTAACGAACTCCCCGGTTTTGTCACCAACCGGATGAACGCCAT
Organism: Deltaproteobacteria bacterium; assembly: GCA_019310865.1. The sequence goes on from JAFDDL010000706.1 coordinate 2,439, forward strand.
GATCGGGATCGAGGTCTTTACCATGTTATATGAGGGATTGGGAGGGAACACCGAAGGACATTGACAAGGCGCTCAAAAAGGGCCTCAATCCTCCTCATATTTTAAAGCGGAGAAAATGTCAACCC
>JAFDDL010000707.1 GCA_019310865.1 Deltaproteobacteria bacterium
TGGCCGGCACCGGGCCGGAAGATATCGATTTTGTGGAAATTCCGGACAACAGTTCCTGGCATTATCTGTCGTATTTGGAAAAAATGGGCTTCTATGAAGCCGGTGGGGCTGATCTGGCCCTGATGGCGGGCGAAACTCAATTGGGCGGGAAATTTCCTGTTTGTCCCAGCGGGGGCGTCAGCTCCTTTGGGGAAGCCGTTGGCGCCCAGGGATTGTGCCAGGTATGTGAAGTGGTGACACAACTCAGGGGTAAGGCGGGAAAGCGGCAGGTTGAAAACGCCCGAATCGGAATGTCCATGGTATACGGCGTCCACGGGCAATCTGCTGCAGTCATATTGGAAAAGTAAAAAAAGGAAGGGGAGCATCATGGAAGATAACGCGATACCGATCATCCCGGGTTTGTTTACATGGCCCACCGAAAGTCCGGAACTGATAGCCGGCAAATGCAAAACATGTGGTTTCACCTTTTTCCCCATCATGGCGCAAGCCCATGAACCGACCTGCACTCACCACGATGTTGAACAAAAACCATTGGGTCGAACGGGAACGCTTTTCAGCTATACCATCCATTATTATCAGCCGCCGCCGCCATTTCGAATGGAACCCTTTGAACCCTACGCGGTCGGTGCCGTTTCGCTTCCCGAGAATTTGAAAGTGCTCGGCATGTTAACCGGTATCGCGTTCGACAAAATTCAGATCGGAATGCCGTGTGAGCTCGTAATAGAATCCCTCTATAAAGATGAAAAGGGAAATGAACATATCACCTATAAATGGAAGGCAGGTTAATTCATTATGAAAGTTTTGAGCCTTTGTGGTGATTCTGGTAAGAGAGCCTGAGTAAAGCGATGAAAATTAAAGGAACATCGGCTATCGTAACCGGTGGTGCTTCAGGATTGGGTGAAGCCACCGTGAGAGAATTGGCCTCGGCGGGCACACGGGTTACCATCTTCGATCTCAACGAGGAGCGGGGCCAGGCCTTGGCAGGCGAAACAGGAGGACGGTTCGCACGGGTGGACGTGTGCCGGGAAGAAGATGTACTGGCCGGCTTGGAGATCTGCAGTTCGAGCCATGGTCCCCCCCGGATTCTCATCAACTGTGCCGGCATAAGCGGCGGTTTTAGAACGCTCAGCAAGGGCCGTTCCCACCCCTTGGAATTTTTCAAAAAAATTATCGATATCAATCTGGTGGGGACCTTCAACTGCATCCGCCTGGTCGCTGCCGAAATATCGAAACTGGAGGCCAGCGAGGGCGGTGAGCGCGGTGTGATCGTCAACACCAGTTCCATCAATGCCCAGGACGGCCCGCTTCAAATGGCCGCCTACAGCGCTTCAAAGGCGGGAATAGAAGGGATGACATTGCCGATTGCCAGGGATTTGGCCAATGACGGCATTCGCTGCTGTACCATCGCTCCCGGTATTTTCGATACGCTCCCGGTCCGGAGCAGCGGAAAGGAGATGGTGGAGCGCCTGAAGCTGACAACGGTCTATCCCAAACGGTTCGGTGAGGCTGCCGAGTTCGCCCAGCTGGCCCGGCATATCTGCGAAAATCAGATGCTCAACGGGTCAACGCTTCGGATCGATGGAGCCGTCCGCATGTGCCAGAAATAAACAAATTACAATTGGCGACGTGATTAATTCGCCTTTTACGTGTATTTCAAACTTAATGAATCTAAATGATACGAAAGGAGAGCAATCATGACAGGAATTGATTTTGCGGGAAGAGTTGCCATCGTCACCGGTGCAGGCGCCGGCTTGGGAAAAGACTATGCCATCGAGTTGGCCAAACGCAATGCCAAGGTCGTGGTCAATGACCTGGGCGGCGCCCGAGACGGTGTGGGATCGGACAGTGCCATTGCAAATAAGGTTGTGGAGGAAATAAAAGCATTCGGCGGTGAAGCAGTGCCGAACTATGACAATGTCGCAACCATTGAAGGAGGCGAAAATATTGTCAAGACGGCTGTGGACGCCTTCGGCAAGGTCGATATTCTCGTCAACAATGCCGGTATTTTGAGAGATCGGACCTTTGCCAAAATGAGTGCGGAGGACTGGGACGCCGTCGTTTCGGTTCACATGCGCGGCACCTATTGCGTCACAAAACCGGCCTTTTTGAACATGAGAGACAACGGGTACGGGCGGATCATCGCAACCGCGTCCACGTCCGGGACGCTTGGCAATTTCGGTCAGACCAACTATGGCGCCGCAAAACTCGGAATCGCCGGGATGGTGAACACCTTGAAACTGGAAGGCGCCAAATATAATATCAAGGCAAACGTTCTGCTGCCAAGCGCGGCCACACGGCTTACCGAAGATGTGATGCCACCTGAAGCGTTTAAACAAATGAAAGTCGGCTGGGTCACGCCCGCTGTAATCTACCTATGTTCGGAGCAGTGCCGGGATACGGGCTTTTACATTATGGCCGTTGCCGGCCGAATATGCAGATCCGCCATTGTGACGGCGCCCGGGGTGACGTTTAAAGAAATCCCAACACCGGAAGCGGTTATGGAAAAATGGGAAACCATTTCCAGCCTGGATGGCGCCAAGTTTTACCCCGGTACCATCGAAA
>JAFDDL010000708.1 GCA_019310865.1 Deltaproteobacteria bacterium
ACGTGAGCGGTCAGCTGTTCCTGATACACTTTTAACTTGAGCAACGATTTTACCCGGGCTTTGAGCTCGGTTTGGTTCACCGGTTTGTTGAGAAATTCATCCGCGCCGGACGCTATCCCCTTAGCCTTGTCCTCATCGCCTCCCAGCGCCGTGACCAGGATGATCGGGATATTTCGTGTCTTGGTGTTGCTTTTCAGTTGGCGGGTCACCTCATATCCGTCTATTCCAGGCATCATGATGTCAAGAAGGATCAGGTCCGGCATTTTTTCGCGAACAATTTCCAGCGCTTCAGCACCACTGTAAGCCTTGGATAGGTGATATTCCGTGGCCAGCAATGCGCTCAACAATTTGACATTCATGGCGTCATCGTCGACGATCAAGATGCGCGACTTCAGCCCTGTGCTTACACGGTCTTTTTCATTACCATTTCCCGACATAAAATTGGTGATGATTTTCAAAAAGTTTTCTGTATCAATGGGCTTGGATAAATACCCGTCACAACCGGCACCGAGTGCGGCTTGCTCATCTTCGGCCATGGCATAGGCCGTAAGCGCCACAACGGGGATCTTTTCCGTCTTTGGATCGCTTTTAATCAGGCGGGTTGCGCTTAGCCCATTCATGTCCGGCAACTGGATGTCCATCAAAATAAGATCCGGCACGTGTTCTCGTGCCAGTCGGATACCGGTGGCGGCATCGGGCGCTTCCAGCACTTGGTACTTGCCGATCTTCAAAAGGGTCACCACCAGTTTCATATTCAGTTCATTATCCTCTAAAACCAGGACTGTTTTGTTGCTCATGGGTTTTCCCTCTACCAGCTTTAATATCCGTTTGATGTATCTGACCAATCAGCATTCTCACCAGGTGCGGCATCCACTGGAATGGTTAAGGACACGGTTGTGCCCTGGTTCAATCCGTTACTCTCAGCCCAGACCTTTCCGCCATGAAGCCCCACCAGATTGCTGACAAGGGATAAGCCCAGACCAGTTCCTTGATATTTTCGACTCTTGTCGGATTCAACTTGCTCAAAGGGATTAAATATTCTATCCAAATCTTCCTTTTGCATGCCAATGCCGGTATCTTGAACTGAAATTTTCACCCAACGACCATTGGTTGCCCCTCGCGTCTCATGGGCAAGTTCCGAGGAAGCACTGTCTTCAGCGGGCATATTCCCGGGGGCTTCGATTAAGTGGGCTGACAGGTTTACTTGCCCCCCGTCCGGCGTAAACTTCACGGCATTTGAAAGCAGATTGTAAACCACTTGCTTGAGTTTGCGCTCATCCGCCTGAATATATTCCGGAATCTCACCCAGGTCGGTCGCACACTGCAACCCATGTTTAAGTGCCTTTTCTTTTACCATGATCAAACTATTGTCCAGCAGTTGCCGAAGATCCACAGGGGAGGGCTGCAACTCCTCTTTCCCCGCTTCCACTTTGGCCAAATCCAGTATGTCGTTTACCAGCGAAAGCAGATGCCGGCTACTGGTGAGCACATCAGATAGGTAGTCCTCCTGGTCCGGGTTCAGGTCACCGAAATGTTTTGCCACCACCAGTTCGGTAAACCCAATGATATGGTTCAACGGTGTGCGAAGTTCGTGACTCATATTGGCAAGGAATTCGCTCTTGGCAACATTGGCGGCCTGGGCCTGCTTCGCAAGGTCATTCGCCCTGTCCAAGGCCTGATTGAGCTCACTCGTCCGGCTCTTTACTTCCGCTTTTAAGTCTTTCTGGTATTGTTTCTCCTGATCACGATACACCCTCAGATCTGCAACCATCTGGTTAAAGGCATCGGTCAGCACGCCGATCTGATTTTTCGATTGTACCGGTACCTGCTGGTCCAGGTCCCCCTTGGAAATTTTCTTTGCAGCATTCGCGAGGCCAATGATGGGAGATACGAGACGCTGGGTCATTAAACAAGTGATTACAATGCCCAGGCAAATGAAGACAAGCGTAAAGGTGAGACTGTAGACTAATATTTTCCGGGTGGTTTTTTCCAGGTTTTTCTGAGACAGGCCTAACTGCACAAACCCGATCGTCTGTAATGATTGATTTTGATTTAATCCCGCCTCGTCCGGGATCATCTGATTATCTTGACTGGTTTGAACAGGCACCACTATGTCAATAAACGTCTCACCGCCCTCTGTGAAAGCCGTCTGGGTCACAGGGGACGCTTCAAGATCATATTTCGCACGGTTCTGAGCGGGCGTGTCCAAGACACCGTTTTTATACGCCTCGATCAAAACTTTCTTTTTTTTGCTTAAAATACCGATATAGGCAATATTTGGATCAACATCTAAACTTTGGGTCAGTTCCGACAGCGTTTGTTCTTCTTCCGTATAAATGGCGTATTCACTGTTTTTTGCAATCATTCGCGCCAGAGATATGCCATCGGCAAGAAGATGTTCATAATTATCCGCGATCTGGTTTTTTAGGATAAACGTAACGATGCTGATGGATGTGATAACAATCAGTGAAATGGAAAGAAGGTTGAATTGGGTCGCCACACTTGATTTATTTTTCCTCGGGTTAGCCTTCATCGTTGCCCCCAATTATTGTAAAATT
>JAFDDL010000709.1 GCA_019310865.1 Deltaproteobacteria bacterium
CAGACCGGCGGCCCCAAATAGGTGTCCTTACTCGGCTCATTGTTGTGTGATAATTGCTCAAGGTCTGTGTTTGAATCATTATGTGCGAAACGTCCTTTGTCTTGAGTAGTTTTCGCCTCTGGCCCAGCGGATGCACGGCGACCATTTGAATTGTCATGGCCCGGCAAAAGTTCTGCCCGATCAACCCGATCTTGATCCGCGAACGCTTCCCTTTTGGGACACAGCTTGCTGTTGTTTTTTGCTGCGCCGTGCCCAATTCCCGCTTTACCTTGTGCCTCGACTTCAGATTGTAATTTGGGTAGCCAGAGTGCGCTTTCTGATTTATACCTGTGTTGGTAGCACCCCCAATCCCTATACCTGCGGACCCTTTCAGCGTGGGGACAGGTATCGGTACCCTTTTTCGGACAGGCGTCACACCCCTGGTCACATAGTGGCGGTTCTTTAATTGCGGTTTGTTTTCTTTTCTCACCCTTCGAGCGAAGTTTTTTTATACTTCTGCCTTTGAATTCGCTGGTGGGTAATTTTTTAATGTTGTCGTTTTTCAGGAACTCGCTGATTTTATTTGATAAACAACCATTTTTTTTCTGCACCAGTGGTACCTCTTCAATCCACGTTTAACATTAACATCGGTTCAACCCGGGATTTACATCGAATAAAACGGTTTATAAAGCCACCTGCAGGAAGGATTCCGCTTCGACGGCGTTGCTGTCAGAATCAGAATACAATTGCATATTATCGGATATATTGTTGCTTGTCAAGAGCAAATATACAACATGTTGTGGTAGGTTTGAAAAATTATGCCCATTAATAGACCGTGTCCACATGTGTTGACATCAGAAACGAGATACAATTGCTGGCTATCCGACGCGTTGTTGTTTGCCGAGAAACACATACAGGATGTTGTGGTCAGATTGAAAAATTATGGCCATTAATAGGCTGCGCCCACATGTTGTGGTTCAGCGGCCATGGGCATGACATGGAAGGGTAGCTCAGCAAAAATGCTTGCCGTGGCACGATTGTTATCGATTATGCCACGCGCGAAGAGGCTAGACGGTGGTATGGGGCTCGGAAAAATAGGATAATTATATTGTGTGGTCTTCCAGGTTGACCACCTTTTTTGAGTCTGATTTAGCCTCAGCATTTTTAGATACGATGCTCTTTTCCAGCGACCGGACGGCTCCCTGGAGCTTGTCTTGGCTTAAATGGCTGTACCTTTCAGTCATGGTTATCGATGCGTGTCCGAGAAGCTTTTGGACCGTATACAGGTCGGTGCCGTCCTCAACGAGCCAACTGGCAAACGTATGCCGTAGCGAATGGAAAACGATTTTCTGTCGCCGGTCGGTGATGCCCTTATTAAACCCCACGTCCTTGACCGTCCGTTGAAACACAGTAGGTACGCGGTTTATTTTCTTTCCGTTTCTATCCTTAAAGACCACCTCGTTGGGTTGACCAGGGCCATACATCCCAAGCATGGCCTTAACCTGCCCGGTCATAAATGCGGGCCTGTTCTTGTCTCCCTTGCCGTCGACGTGAATGAGCCCACGGTCCATATCCACACTACCCCAGGTCAACCTGAAGATTTCCGACGCCCTTAACCCGCAATGAAGCGAAATAAGCGCGACATCGTGCGCCCTGGCGCTGCGGTCTTTGAGCTTCTCAAACAGGTCTCCTACTTCTTTGTGGGTTAAAAATCGCTGGCGTTTGTTGCTGATGGTTGGTTTTTTGACTTGCTTGGTCGGGGACCCTGAATCAACCAGGCCGTCACGCTGCGCCATATTCCAGATCTGTCGGACAATTGCCAGGACATACTCAATGGTCCGGGGTGATTTTTCTTTATTGAGCATGCGCTTTTTAATTTTTTCAATATTGATGGGGTAGATTGTATTAAATGGCATTTCGCCGATTACCGGTTCAAGCCACCCCTTGAAATAGGCAGCCTCTGAACGGCAGGTGGTTTCTTTCTTGTTGGTCTTAGTAATCGGGAAATACGTGTTATTAAAATATTGGCCAAACGTAACGCTTTCTTTTTCAATTCGTACGTTTTCAGCCGCTTTTTCCTGGCGCTTTTCAGCTTCGAGTTCCTTCTTTTCCGCCAAGGTCTGTGGGCCGTTTCCGGTTTTTTGGTTGCCTTGAAGTTCCCCCAGAAGATTGAAGGCTTTTTTGGCGGACCAACCCTTGCTTGCCCAGCCAATGCCCTCCTCCTTGCGTTTTCCATTCAACTGATAATATATCGCGTAATATTGGTCGAACTTAACGCCGTTTTTGCGTGTCGAGTGCCTTTTGTATCTCACGCCGGTGAATCCGGTGCTATGCCATTTGAAGCCCATCGAAATGCCCCCTTTCAATTTAGTCCATGAATAGTCCATGAATTTTTAATGAAACGCAAGGCTTTTAAAGGAACCTATGGGAAATATAGTTAGCACGAATATGTAATGAAGTCAATGAATAAATGTGGATTTTGGGAACCGAGGGGAAGCTATAGGAAAGTGGGGAAAATTGGATTCAGCATCCAATGCCGCTGCAAGTCTTGTCGAAAGATGATAATCATGCT
>JAFDDL010000710.1 GCA_019310865.1 Deltaproteobacteria bacterium
TTTGGTGGAAGCCGGCAATACGGTCGTGGTGATTGAGCATAATCTGGATGTGATCAAGACCGCCGATTACATTATTGACCTGGGGCCTGAAGGGGGGCAACAGGGCGGGCATGTGATTGGCTGCGGTACACCGGAACAGTTGGCTGCAAACCCCGCATCCCACACCGGTCGTTTTTTGCAGCAGGTGTTGTCTAAAAATGCGTAGTCCGGCAAAGAAGTGCTAAGTGCTGGGGGCTAAGTAAGCGTTTTCAATTCCCTAATAGTCCCCAAGATGATGCTGGCCACCACAACGGAAAGGCCAATGATCAGTCCGACCGGATCGACAAGTTTCCAGTATATCAGGATGAAGATCAGGATGCCGCTGATGGTGAATCGTAAGTAGTATTTCGCGATAACCGAAGCCGGGGATGCCACATTTGGCGGTTTCAGGGCTTTGCGCAGCGTTTTTGCAAGTAGGTGGAAATTGATGGTGACAATGAGTCCGCCGCATAGGATTCCATATGTGAAATCCGGCGGTGCCACGGCAAAACCGACCACACTGGCCAAAAAGAGCAGGACCCAGTTGGCCCTTGTAATAAAACCGAGGAGTCGTTGTTGAATTTTCACGGCTTAATTTTTTTTGCGTCATCTCGCTGGAGCCGTTTAATGGCCAGGCCGATATTCCGAAATCCGGCCGCAATGCCGAATGCCAGAAACAGGTAGGTCAAATAGGGTTCCGTGTTAAAATAATCGTCTAAAAAATAGCCCGCTGCAAAGCCGATAACCACCGAAAACGAGATCTGAAATCCGAGACTGCTGTAATAGGCCAGTTCCCGAATATGTTGCTTTGTATCCGACTTCATGGATGAGATTATCTGTTTGACTTTGGGTTGCTGGTAAAAAAACGGGCCGCCTGGTTTCCCAGGTGGCCCGTTTTTAACTTGAAAATGGCGGGTGCTTAGGGTTCGCTTTCCTGCGCGAGCCCTTAGTGACCGCCGGCGATGATTTTCAGCGCATCCGCCAGGCCGGGGGCTTTCCCCATCAGCATGAAGGAGATGACCAGAGCATAGATACACAGTGACTCGATCATGGCCAGGCCGATCAGCATGGTTACGGTTACCTTACCGGAAGCTTCCGGATTACGGGCAATACCCTCAACGGCCGATTTCAGGCCGATACCCTGGCCGATGCCGCAACCAAAGGCAGCAATGGCAATTCCGAAACCAGCGGCGGTAACACATGCAACAAGATAACTCATAGCGTCCATAGTTTTTAAAACCTCCCTGTTTTGAATTAATGTTAGGCTTCTTCCAATATTTTGAACCGTTTGAAACGATATTTCAATTTCATTGGCAATGAACCCCTGCCGCGCTTATCAATCTTAGTGGGCGTGGTCCATGGATGCCTGGAAATACATGGTCGAGAGCATGAAAAATACGAATGCCTGGACAAAGGACACGAAGATGCCCATGGCCATGATGGGCAAGGGGGCGAAAAAGGCCCCGGCCAGGCCGAACAAAATGCCCAGAACCATTTCATGACCGAACATGTTTCCAAAAAGGCGCATGGTCAGAGACAGCACGCGGGCCAAATGCCCGATGAGTTCGATTGGCAAAATAATCGGGATTAACCACCAGACCGGGCCGATGAAATGTTTATAATATTTGGCGCCGTGGTATTTGATGCCCAGAAAATGGGTAAAGAAAAACACCGTCAACGCACAGGCAAGGTTGGTGTTGGCGCTGGCGGTGGGCGGGAAAAATCCGGGAATAAGACCCGTGAGATTGCAAATAAAAATAAAGATAAACACTGTGCCGATGATGGGAAAGAACCAACGGCCTTCTTCACCGGTAATACTGACCATGAACTCTTCGAGCTGGCCGATGGCGATTTCGAACAGATTTTGCATCTTTCCCGGAACAATGGATATGGCTTTCGCTGCCAGGGCACCCACAACGATCAGGAATATCATCACCACCCAGGTGTAAACGACATGTGTATTATGATGAGCAAAGTCACCCAGTCCGATTAGTTCAAACAGTTTCACAAAGAATAGATAGGGATGTTCCACCTTACACAGCCTCCATGTAAATCCGGTTTTAGATTGTCACAATGTAAAACCTTGCTTTCCACAAGACTAATGCCCTTACCACATGCTTCCAGCGCAAGTCAATGGTAATTTTATGCCGGATTCGAATCAGATCCGAATTAGATTCGCATCGAAAACCGGCCCGTCCTTGCAGGCATGCCAGTACTGATTTGAATCGTCCGATTTTTCCACTGCACATCCCAGGCAGGCGCCCATTCCGCATGCCATCATGGTTTCCAAGGAGATCTGGCTCGGTATGTGATATCGCCGGCTGATGTCGATGAGGCAACGAAGCATTGCCAACGGTCCACAGGCGCACAGTATTTCAGGTGGCGTCTTTACCACGGTCTGCTCCAGCGGCTGGGTGATCGAGCATTTTTCACCCGCGCTTCCGTCATCGGTTGTGATGATGGTGGTGACGCCGAGCTTTTCAAAATCTTCCAGACAGAGCAGATCGTCCTGGGTAAAAAAAAAAAAAAACCCGCCTCCCACAAGATAAATGCGACGGGAACCCGCCGGGATGGAAAAACCGTTTCCCAGGGGGCCGAGAATGTCGACGGTCTGCCCCGGTTTTAAATTGGCAAGGATCCCGGTTCCGACGCCCACCACCTTATAAAGCAATTCGATGCCGCCTGCACCCTCGCTTGTTTCGGTTAAGCCATGAATGGAAAAAGGTCGGCGCAAAAGTGGTTCGTGGCGATCCGAGACCTGCACCATAACAAATTGACCCGGAATGGACCGATCATATCCGGTGCACGCCAGTCCGATTTTATATGCGGTACCCACCTGTCGATTCCATAATACGGTTGCGCGTTGCTGGTTCATTATCGTCTCCACATCAAATTTTTTTGATAATGCCTGTCAAGAAATGGCTAATGTTTCCCGTTTTCTCAATGGGCACTGCTATTTACGCCGATAACAGCGGCAAATCGGCCGGTTGTTTTCTCTGCCCGAAAGGAAAAAAACAGATCCGTCCGGCATTTGGTACACAGGCCACTGACATGAATGTTTTTCTTCGAAACCCCGGCCTGGATCAGTTGATCCCGGCTCATGGCCCAAAAGTCAAAATAATTGTCTTTGGATTTGTATTTCCAGTATTCTTGAGGAATTTCCCGCTGATAGTTGATAAACTCTGCACAGCAAGGACCCAGCGACGGCCCGATACCCGCTCGGATTTCCTCCGGATGCACGCTGAATCGGCGTTTCATTGCCTTGACGGTTTCCCCGACAATATTTCCAATGGAACCGCGCCAACCCGAATGAACATTGGCAACAATTTTATGAATCGGATCATATAGCAAAACCGGTTGACAATCAGCAACCTGAATCACCAGGGCTTTTCCAGGAATATCGGTGGTCATGGCATCACCGACCGGCGGGGCGGACAGATGGGTTGCGTCTTGCGATGGGTTCGAATGTCCCGAAACGATCACCACCTGGTTACCATGGACCTGCTGTGTAAAAGCAAGGTCGGCTTTTTCCATGCATCGGGATACAAGCTGCCGGTTATGCTGAACACGGTCCGGTCGATCCCCGACGGAACGAGAGACATTGAGCCCCTGAAAGCAACCATGGCTGATACCACCGCTTCGGGTGAATACGCCGTGGAAAAGCTCGGGAAAACTAGCCAGATTCGGAAACTGCAAATAGGAAACACCGCTGTTGTTGTCGGGGGTCCTGAATATCATGTTTACCTCGAATCCGATTCTGTTTTTGC
>JAFDDL010000087.1 GCA_019310865.1 Deltaproteobacteria bacterium
GAAGGGAGGGTTCTATGAAAATTCAAACCTATATGGTCGAAAACCCCATTACCATCAAAGAGAACACCTCCATTCGAACCGCCATCGAGTTAATGAAGGAAAAGCAGATCCGCCACCTGCCCGTGGTAACCGACGAGAGAATACTGGCCGGCTGGTTGACGCTGGCGGATTTGAAACAGGGGCTGATGCCGTCCATGCTGAGCGATGTTTCCCTGTCGGACCTGGTGAACCGCAATCCCATCACCGTGGCGCCGGATGATGACATTGAGGAGGCCGCTAAAATTATTTACTCTCACAAGATCAGCGGTATGCCGGTGGTTGAGGGAAAGAAGATGGTGGGTGTGATCACCGAATCCGATATTTTCCGGGCCTTTATTGAAATGATGGGGATTCTGACAGCCAGTTCCCGAATCGACGTGGTTGCCGGTGAAGCCCCCGGGGCATTCCGAGAGACTGTCTCAATCATTCAGGATAACGGGGCGGATATCATTAGCGTCGGGCAGACACCGCTGCCCGATTCGCGACGGGTTTATCATATCAGACTTCGGCTATGTGAAACCGACAGTATCAAGAAGGCTCTTGAGGGTGAGGGGTTTGAAGTAATCTCTGCCATGGATTAGAAGTGGCTCCAAAGCCTCATCTCATGTCCAATGGCTGTGTTCTCGCATTTTTGAAATCCTCGAAGGTAAGCGAAGACTCCGATAGTTCACTATGTCTCCGGTTTCAAAAAAGCTGCGGCCTTGCCCTTGGACATGATCTAAGGCCTTGAAACCACTTCTACGGTAGACTTGTTCCACAGGGCATTGAGCATCAGTGTAATGGGTCTGTCTTCCTCACTCTTGCCGGTGAAGCGAATGGGGCCCGGTCTTCGATAATCGTCATTTTCCGGTGTGGCGGCGAGCCATTTTTCGCGGTATGCCTTGACCACCTTAAACGCCGGGGAATTGATGTTCACCACACTTTTTTCGATCACCAGCGCCAGCTTTCCTTTTCGTTCTTCTAAATGCATCAACGGTGCAATGGGAACGCCGATGGGTTCCCACTGCGTAAAATCGTCTTCCAGATTTTTGATAGCGGCCATCTGACCGGTTGCGCCGTTGGCGATGAGGCTGAAGACCGTGTGGCCCAGATTATAGGTATACATGCAGTCGAACCGGGTGGGGTCGCTGCCCCGGCCGTCATAGCCATAGAAATGGGGTTGTGTTTTAAATTTCGGCACCGATTCTTTGAATATTTTTTCCACCGCGGCGGGAATTTTTTCATCTTTCCGGATGGCGTTTCCCCGGGTGAGGGCCTGCTTGAGTGTCTTGAGTGAGATGATTTCCGGTTTCACCAGATAATGGGTTGCGCCGTTGTAATTCTTGAACAGGATTGGGCCATAAAAATTTGGATCCAGGCTGCCCCGTTTCATGGTTTCCCGGTAATAAGTGGTTTCAATGCCGAGCTTATACTCGCCCTTTTCCCGCAGGATGTTCAGGTAATCATTGACCAAACCCAGCAGCACCTTATCGGTTTCCACCAGGGAAAACTGAAAGTTGCCGTGGCTGTCACGTTCGGTGAGGAGACCTTCCTGAAAAAACTGCGGCAGATCATTGAACAATTCATCATCCCTGGCATTCCAGATGCCCGGCGCCAGTCCTTTGGTGTCCCCGCGGGACAGCCGGCGCAGATACTCGGTCTTGTCATCGAGCAGGGGAAACTGGGCATGAAAGGAACGGTCATGGGTGTCGTTATATTTGCCGATGATGGTGTTGAGTTTGATAATAAATACCTGTATCTCGTTGACAAACTCGAGAACACCTTCCGGAATGACGATGACGCCGTAATTTTTACCCGCTGCAGACCGCCGGACGATGCAGTCGCAGATGACCCGGGACAGGTGCCGCAAGGTCATGCCGTAGGCACTGTAATCAATGTCATCGGCATCCGTCATTTTTTTCAGTCGTCGATGGTCAACGTAATCCGCCAGATCTTCGCCGATCAGGGTAATATTGGCATGGGTTTGCAGCGCTACTTCCAAGGCGATATGGCTGGCAACCCGGCCCATGACCTTGCAGATATGCCAATATTTAACATCAGAGCTGCAATCTGTGCACAAGTTACTGATTTCTTTTCCAAAAGATCTTGCTGCGGTATGAAAACCGAAGGACATGGCGCACAGTACCTCACCCGATTTATCCCGAACCTGTATATCCCCATCGATGGTTTTGGGCACACCGATGATCTGGATGCCGGCGGTGAACATTTCCTCGGCCAGAAACGCGGCATTGGTGTTTGAATCGTCTCCACCCACCACCACCAGAGCGTCCAGTTTTAATTTTTGGCAGGTGTTTTTGGACAGGGACATCTTTTTTTCGGTGTCGATTTTGGTGCGCCCCGTCTTGATCATGGAAAAACCGCCCAGATTTCGATGGGCATCCACCAATTCCCGGGTGATTTCAACATATCGGTTTTCGATAACGCCGGCGGGTCCCATCAGAAAACCAAACAGCCGGTTTTCCGGGTTGGCCTTTTGGGCCGCATCAAAAATCCCGGCAATCACATTGTGACCGCCCGGTGCCGGGCCACCCGAAAATACGATGCCGATTCTACGCGGACGCTTGTATTGTCCTGCCTTGGCTTCACTGAGGCTAGGGACCCCCTTTATGGATTGAACCGGGTTGTTGATGATATGGGGAAGCTGTTTTTTTGCCTCCGGATCCAGCTCAAAGGCAAATTCTTGACGATCTTCTAGAACCGTAAAGGACTGGTCAAAGGCCTGGCAGCGCTCGGGCGCATAGGCCTTTCGTTCGGTTATCTCATCACTGATTTTGCCTGTGATCTTTTTTACTTCCGGTAGGGCTAGAAACGTATTTAACATCGTGGGTTCATTCTGTGTCATCGTATGATGCCTCCATTTCTGTCATGACCGCACAACGCGATTCCGGCCGCTTTCCTTGGCCTCATAGAGTGCACGATCTGCTCGGTCAAAAATGTCCTTGACGGTCTGGTCCGAAGTCCGAACTTCCGTTACGCCAAAACTCATGGTTACGTGCACGGTATCCGCTTTATGGATAAAATCGGTTTTTTCAATCAGGGCACGCAGCTTTTCAGCCACACCCATGGCGCCGGAGATTTGGGTCTCGGGTAATAGCGCCACGAATTCTTCCCCACCGTATCGTGCCAGAAAATCGGTTTCCCGCAGCAGGGGATGAATTCGATCCATGGTTCCGGTTAAGCACAGGTCGCCCACTGAATGGCCGTATTGGTCGTTGATCTTCTTGAAATGGTCCATATCAAACAGGATTATGGAAAAGACATGGCCGTATCTTTTAAAGCGTTTCAGTTCCTCATCGAGGCGCCGGTCATAGGCCCGACGGTTGAATATCCCGGTGAGGGCGTCCATTAACAGCTCGCTTTCGAGCTTCTCGGCCCGCTGCCGGGTGGATTGGACCTGACCTTTGAGTTGGCCCAGGGCTTCTTTGAGCGACTGCATTCGTTTGTTGGCCAGTTCGATTCGGCTTGTATCGACGCGGTGCTTTTTTTCCACAACGGTTTCCAGGCTGGTCAGGCTGGAAACCACGGCGGTTTTCAGTTCATCGAGGGTCTTTGTGAAGTCGACCGTTTCATGGAATTTTTTCAAACGAAGTTCAAGTACCTGGGTGAAGCTCGTGTTTTCTTCTTCGGTCTCTTTGGCAAAAGCCAGGGAATTTATCAGTTGCTTTTCCATCTGCACGAGTCGCTCACCGATCTCGCGTATAAATGCCGCGGCTTGTTCTCGCTCATTGCTGATTCGGTTGATATAGGCACTGAGCAATGAGAAAATGTCAGTACGGATTTTGAAAAGCCCATCCAACCGGGTTACCCGCATCAGTTGGTGATGGATGGCTCCCAGCGCTTTCATGCCGGCGCTGTCCAGGTTCAGTCGGAGTTCTTCAAGAAGCGACTGATAGATTTCTATGGTCTGTGACAGTGCATCCGGTGCATCCGATATAGAACCCGATGGTGCCGCTTCCTTTTTCAGCCATTTGAGCAGGGCGGAGGATTTTTTGCCTTGGTTGGCTTTCGGGGTGTCCGCCACATCGGTTTTAAAGGTGATTTTCCGAATCTTTTTAAATTCGTCCATCAGCTGATCCGGGGCGGCACCGTTTTTTACCAGCCGGTTTAATGTGTCCAGATGCTTGTCAAGATGGCGGTTTTCATCTGTTTTCAGCAATTGGACGAGTTGTGGCAACAGTCGCCGGTAGAGGGCTTCGGTCTCATGTGATTGCTTTTCGGAAATGTCCAGTTGGGAAATTAAATTTTCCCGCTTTTCTCTGGACGATTTGACTTGGGCGGTCAACTGGTCGACCTTTTGGGTTAGCTGATCGGATTTATCGCGATAATATTTCATCCGATCCGAATGTCCCTGGAGCAGGGCCGTCACTTGCGGTTTGACTTCGAGCAATTCAACCAGATCTTCACGCGTGGGCGTCTGGTTCCGGATCGCCAGTTCATTGATGATTTCCAGTGTGATTTCCGAGAGCGTGTTGAGCATGGATGTGGTTGATTTCTCATTCATATTCGATAAGACAGGTGGGGACGTCCATTAAATTATAAAATTCCGAAAAGGAATTTTATAATTTAATGGACGTCCCCACTTTGTGTTGGAAGAGGAAACTTATAATCTGACGACAATCCCTATGCTGATTTTCGGAAAAGGAATACGCCTTTCTTGTCGTGCCTGTCGGTGGTCACTTCGACACATTTCAGAGTTTCGACCAGGTATTCCAAGTGTGCGCCGATCTCCTCCACGGCCAACATGTAATCGTATCCCTTCAGCTCCCGCCCTTCGATTTCTGAAAAATACTGGTTTGTGAGATCGTAGATGTTTTTCGGCTCCGTAAGGAGCATCAGGAGGCTCCCCAAGCGTTCGTGGTGCATATCGATGATTTCAAGCGTCCGGGTCTTGATGCTGGGAACCGCGTCGTTGTGGGCCGGCAGGCCGATGCAAACATCCCGGGTATTGGCATATACTTTCAGAAGCGAGGGAATGTAGTGAATGAGCCCCATTCCCTTCATGTAGAACTTTGGAGACTGGTGGGGCGTAATCTCGTTGAGGATGTGGTCCCCCAGGAACATGACATCACCGACCTTGATGCAAATGGCGCCGGGGCAGTGGCCCGGTGTGTGGATGATCTCGTAATCGTTGATAATTCGGTCCCCGTCTGAAAGACGCTGGGTCACGGGGACCCCCTTTAGGTCCGCCTTGAACATTCGGTGCAGGTCCACGAGTTTCTTGATGCGCGCTTCGGGCATCCCGCTCTGTTGAAGGAACTCCTTAATCGCGTGGTGGACCATTCGGTGGCGTGCCCCCACCTCTTCCACCGCCTCGGCATCCATTTCGTGGACCATGATATCAGCGTTGCATTTCGGGTACAAAAAACTCAAGCCCGCAAAATGATCCACGTGCCCATGGGTGATGATGATTGAATCGATATCCTCGGTACCGATATCTTCACCATAAAAGTTCCTGACAACGCCCATCCCCTCCTCGAAGCCTTTCTCTGAAAAGGTTGTCCCGCAGTCGATCAAGACCACCTGCTTACCGACGATCAGGTAACAGTTGGTAAAATGGGAGCGCCAGTCATCACCGGGAAAGCTCAGCACGGGAATACGGTAAATGACTTCCCCGTTTGTCGAAAAGAATTTTCTCACACCTCGAACGCCGTATTGTTTGGCATAGGAAGAATGCTCGTCGACCTCAGAAGCCTCCCGTTTCAGCAAGGACAGCCGGGAAAAATAATTCCGGACATCAATGCGGTATTTATAGCGATGGAGTTTATCCTGGAGGATCTTTTCTGTTTCTGCAGGGATTTTCCGGTACCGGTTCAGCAAAAATTTCTCGTACTCGATACGTTGGAAGGTCTGTTCGATAATGTTCATGCCGCACCCTTTGGGAATCTACGTTACCTTGCGCTGGCCCACAAACGACAGCGCCAATTCAAACCAACGTACGCAATTAGGGTACAACGGTCAAGACAAATATGAAGTTCGCATCAGCCGATTATCGCCTTGCGCTTTACCTGTCCCTCGCATTTATTCGTCTTAGCCGACAGTGATATCCTTGTCAGGGTGTGGAGCGAAGCTTTTTTGGATTCAGGTAATATCGGATATTTTGTGCAAATGCCAGACTGTGTTTTTGCTACAGCAATGCAAGAGGCTTCACCTATACACATTGAAATATTCAATCGGCCGGATCCGGCAAGAATTTTAGTACCTGGCTTCGGGTGGTAAAATCGATCCCGGCATTTCCACAACCTTCATTCGGAGGTACTCCCCAAGGGACTTTGCCTGGCCGTCCCTCCGGAGGGATGCGGCGATGCCATCGCCGAGAATACCGTGGATGTAAAAATTAAGCGCCAACAGGTTGGGCATTTCATACCGGTCAATGTCATAAACCGCACAATCCGGCAGCAGCTCCTTGAATTTTTCGATCGTCAGAAATTTCGCCAGAAAGGCATAAGCTTCGGGTGTTTTTCCCCAGATTCCCAGATTGGCATTCCCACCTTTATCGCCGGAGCGGGCACCGAATACCCGGCCCAATGGCGCCTGGACCCTATTTTCTTCCGGCACTTGGGGAATGGTTATTTGTGCCGGCTCATAATCTATCGGTGTGTCCGGTGGCGCCGGGGTATCAAGAACCATTGTTTCTTCACCAACGACCACCTTTTGCTGAATATGCCTGGTGGACACCAGGGCCGGCCAGTGAACGATGGCCCGGGTCATGCCTGGAGACGGCCAGCCTCCGAAAAATCCGGGAATATTGGCCAAGGCCAGTTCAATGAATTTGGCTGTAAAGCTCCTTCCGACCTTTTTCGGATCCGAATCCATCACCGTGATGTTCAGATGGGCAACGGCCTCATCGTTTGTACCGGGGTCCGGCTTATCCGTACGAAGAAGCTGGACATGGACATCCTGGAACTGATCGCGCCCGCCGATGCTGTCAAACATGGCGTTTTCAACAACGGCTGCTTTTTTCTCAATGTCCAGTCCCGTCAGACTAACGGAAATCATATTTCGATACAGGCCCAGGGTGTTGATGCAAACCTTGGTGGTCTCCGGCAGCGGCTGACCTTTGGTGTTTTGAACCCGCACCCGATCCACTGCTTCCTGCACCAGCTCCAGGGTATCAAACCGCGCGATCACATCCGGAGTCAAATATCCTGGCGTACTGATTTCATAGAGAAGCTGGGCCGTCACCGTCCCCACAGACACCAGGCCGCCGGTGCCCGGGTGTTTGGTGATAACGGAACTGCCGTCTTCGTAGACCTCCGCAATGGGAAACCCCACATTGTTGAACGACGGTACCTCCTCAAAAAAGGCGTAGTTGCCACCGGTGGCCTGGGCGCCGCATTCAATAATATGTCCCGCGGCGTAGGCGCCGGAAAGCCGATCCCAGTCGTCTTGTTCCCAGCCGAAATGCCACGCAGCCGGCCCGGCCACCACGGCGGCATCGGCCACCCGACCCGTCACCACGATGTCGGCACCCTTTTCCAGAGCGGCGGCAATTCCCCATCCGCCCATATAGGCATTGGCTGTAATGGGCTCAGCGCCAGAATCTGCAAGATCAATTCCCTTGTCCAAATGGGTTAAGGCTTCGCCTTTTTCATGCAATTCCTTTAAACGCGGCAATAGGTTGTCACCCTCGATATAGGCAATTTTGGGTTTCAGGCCCAACCTCTCTGCTGTCTTTTCCAGCGCCGCCGCCATGCCCGCTGGATTCAAGCCACCGGCATTGGTGACCACGCGAATCTTGCGATCCAGGCATTCCCCCATGATTTCTTCCATCTGGGTGAGAAAGGTTGATGCAAAACCCCCACCGGGATCCTTTTTCTGTTTTTTTAAAAGAATTGCCATGGTCAGTTCCGCCAGGTAATCCCCGGTCAGCACATCGATGGGGCCTCCCTGCACCATCTCCCTGGCGGCGCTGAGGCGGTCGCCGTAAAAGCCGCTGCAGTTGGCGATTATCAATCTGTCATTGTATGTAGCCATAGTCCCTCCTTTGTAGCACAATTTCAAGCACCTTTCCTGCCACAGGCGATTTCAGATAGTTGTCGCCGAATTCTGGAAAGGCTTGCCTGTCGTTAAACTTGTAGTCCATCGCAAGTCCTCAGCGTTTCATGTACGGTTAATCGAATAATAAAGTAGCCAGCCGCTTGCGGTGGTGATAGGCATCACCAAACTGCTGCTGGCACCACTGGGCGCGTCGGATATACAGCTGGGCGTCACATTCGTAAGTAAATCCCATACCGCCATGAAACTGCACGGCCCGGTCCCCGGCAAACAGAAGCGCATCTGTGGCCAGCGCCTTGGCCATGCGGCAGGCGATCTCCATATCCGTGTCCAGGGGCTCGTCACCCACAATGGTTGCGGCGTGGTAAAGATGGCTGCGCGCAGTCTCCATTTGATTGAGTACCTCTACCGTCGGATGTTTGAGGGCCTGGTAGGAACCGATGAATTTGCCGAACTGCTTTCGGATTTTCAGATAATCGACGGTGAGATCCAGCGCAGCAGCAGCACTGCCGGTTGCTTCCGCGGCAGTAAGCAAAGCCCCGATTAGTTTCAGGTCGCGCAACGCTGCTTTGGATTTTGCAGGATCAAGCAACCCCGACTTCTCAACAACAATGCCGGAAAAATCGACTTTGAAGGCGCGTTTGGTCTCATCAATCAAGGTATGCCGCGCAATCGCGTTCTCGGCTAGCTGCGAGCGGTTGACAATTACAAATGCGGGGGCGTCCTGGTAGTTGACGGATACCACAAAAAGCTCTGCAACCTCGGCGTCGGTAACAAACCATTTGGTCCCGGTCAAGATCAGTTTGTCACCTTCGTTCTCGGCGTTACATATAATGGCATCACTGCCCCAGTCCTCATTATCCAATAGCGCGACTGTACCGATGGCTCCATCTGCCATTTTGGGCAACCGGTTTTCTTTCTGGGCTTCCGTTCCGGCACGCACAATGGCTTGCGCCGCCAAAGTACTGGAAAAAAATGGGGTGGATAACATATAACGGCCCATATTCTCGGCGATGGGAATGACAGACCCGATCTTCAGCCCAATACCGCTGTTTTCTTCAGGGATGGTAGCTCTGATCCAACCCAGTTCCGTCACCTTGTCCCATGAGGATGATTCAAAACCGTTATCTGTTTCCAATTGCTCCCGGACTGAGGAAATCGGCGACTTTTTGCGACAGAACTCCCACGCCGATTTCATAATATCAGCCTGCTCATCACTGAAACTCATTTCGGTATTTGTTTTCATTAACCTCATTATCTCCTTAACTTTTTGGTAATCCGAGCACGTGCTCGCCGATGATGCTGGCTTGAATCTGGCTGGTACCGCCGCCAATAGTGGCGGAAAAACTGTTGAAGTAGGCGCGCTGCCAAAAACCACCTTCTATAGCGTTCTCATCCCCTACATAAAGTCCACCTTTGGCGCCTTGCAGTCTGACCGCATATTGTCGCATGCGTCGATGAAATTCTGTAGCTCTTATTTTAGTGGACAGCGGTATGGATAGCGGATAGTCCGAACATAATGCCGGTATTTCAGCCCGTTTTGTTGAAAGCTGCAGTGCTTTTTCTTCCATCAGGAATTTTACCAGGTTGTCTCGTACGATCGGGTCTTTCAGCAGTGGCTGCCCATCTCGTATAATAGTTTTAGCGCTGTTAATCAGGTCGTCCATGATAACACGTTCGAAGAAATAATTTGTCGCCTGTCCGCCTTCAGCACTGCGTTCAAATTGCAGCGTCTGCATGGCAACCTTCCAGCCCTGACCTTCTTCACCCATCAGGCAAGAGGCAGGAATCCGGGCATTATCGAAAAATGTTTCGGTAAAGCCATATTCTCCGGTAATTTTCTGGATGGGCGTGGCCGCAACGCCTGGAACGTTCATCGGAGAGAGGAAAAATGACAACCCGGCATATTTACTTTTTGCCTCCGGGTTGGTCCTGGCCAGTAAAATCATGTATGATGCGTAATTACCAAAAGTAGTCCAGGTTTTGGTACCATTGATAATATATTCATCACCGTCTCTAACAGCCCTGGTCTGTGCGTTTCCCAGGTCCGAGCCGTGATCCGGTTCGGAAAAGCCCTGGCACCAGATATCCTCTCCGGTGAGGATATGCTTAAGGTACCTATTTTTTTCCGCTTCGGTCCCATCTTTTAAAATCAAAGGGCCTGCCCAGCCAAGCCCGATGACGTTAAACATAATCGGTACCCGGTGACAGGCCATTTCCTCATCGGCTATCTTTTGGTATATCGG
>JAFDDL010000711.1 GCA_019310865.1 Deltaproteobacteria bacterium
TCATTGGCATACGGGCCACCAGATCTCCGGCCGCTCGCATTCCGCCCATGCCCGAGGCAAGCGCATGCGTACAGTGCATTGAAAGGGGATCTCCCACGCCAACCTACAACCCGTCCAACCGGCAGATTTCCACCATGGCCTTGGAAGCCCGGGAAGTGGTATCCACCGGCGGGTTGTCGTTAACGGTTACGCCGCCAACACCCATGCCCATGTTGGGATGAATGGGGATGGTGGCCACCTCGCCGCAGGCTTTCGTATAGGTAACGGCGCGGGCTATGTTCCAAGGCGTGGATTCCGTGGTGTTGGTGTTGACCACGGGGCCGAAAATGGTGGCGCCCGCCTTTTCGGCGAGTTTGACCTGGTCGTGTGCGTAAAGACCGGCCAGGCGAACACCGTCGTATTCCAGACTACCATGCATACCGAGAACGAATTCGCCCGCCATGCCGATTTCGATACAGATATCCGGATATTTTTTTTTCAGGGCTTCGGTAGCAAGGAGCGCCGCCAGAAAGTCCGCATCACCTGCGGCCCCCACGGAGTCGATGTTGATGCCGTCGGCGCCCGATTCATACATGCAGCTGCCGATAAACACGATATCCCGCACGGCGTCTTCCACACATCTTTCATGGGCTTCCAGGGCCTCTGCGATTTTCCCGGAGGGCATCAATTCTGCTGGATTGGGAAACGGGCCGTCGGGCTGGGTGTAAAGGCCCAGGTTCGGCATGGCTCCGTAGAAGAGCGGAATGTGGGTGGACATGAGAGCTTGCTCCAGCACGGGCTGTTCCATGGTGACGATGGGTTTCAGGGGTTTGTAGCTGTAGTCCACGTGGCACAGCTCCATGGTATCGGCGCCCATGATTTTTTCAAAAATTTGAAGCGCTTGAATTCTGTCCACATTCACGCCGACTCGCCGGATTTTCAATGTGCCGGCGTCATAGGTCAGGATGACTTCCTTTCCCGGCGTCACACTGACGAATTTTTGGGGGGAACTGATAATATCAAACAGATGCTTCAGTTCATCCGGGGACAGCGGGGGAATGTTGCCGCGGTCCGCCGCATCCCGGGTTCCGGCTTCGAGATCTTCCATGAGCTCGCTTTCAGTGAGCTCAGTGGGGCTCCCGTCACCGAAACGGGTGAAAATTTTATTCATGATTACCTCCTGTTGCAGGTGTGGTCAGTTGGTACTAATTTAAGCAAGATGCGGGCCAGCTGAGACGTTTAGCGATAAAGGGTAACGATAACAAATGGTTGTGCTAAAATTCGGAAGGGATCGCCTGGAAATAATCGAACCCGAATCGACTCGATATTATAAAAATTGTAGTATTTACAAGTTGATATCTCGGTGATCAGGAACTGGTTCGAAAGGGTAGCAGTGGGATTATGACTTGAAAGGGGACAATCCGTATTTTTTCAGCTTACGCATGACGTTACTCTGGCTGGTACCGAGAACCGCAGCCGCCTTGCGCGTGGATTTACACTGAACCATGGCATCGGTTAAGAGCTGCTTTTCCAAGGCTTGAAGCTGATCGGACAGGCGATTGCCCTTGGTTTTTTCCAGAGCGTCAGGGGAAGGCGAAATCGTCTTTTCACCATCTGCCAAAGCACGCAGAAGCTCACCATCTATCTGCTCGTCCTCGCTTAACACGATGGCTTTTTTAACGATATTGTCCAACTCGCGAATATTTCCAGGGAAGCTGTATGATAGTATCTTGGAGAGTGCTTTGGGGGATAGTTTTTTATGGGTGCGGTATTGTCGGTTATATTTTCTGAACAAAAAATTCGTCAGCTCCAGAATATCCGATTTTCGTTTCCTCAGTGGCGGAATGGTTATGGTGAAGGCATTGAGCCGGTAAAACAGATCTTCCCGGAACAGGCCCTCCCGAATCTGCTTTTCCAGGTCCCGGTTGGTGGCCGCTATAACCGTGCAGTCGATCTTCAGGGGTTTTAGCCCACCCAGGTGCAAAATTTCCTGATCATCCAGATATTTCAGGAATTTTGCTTGAACCGATAAAGGCAGTTCGCCGATTTCGTCGAGAAACAATGTTCCCCTGTCGGCCAGTTCAAACAGACCGGCTTTGCCATCCTGGTGCGCACCGGTAAATGCCCCTTTTTCATATCCAAACAGCTCTGCTTCCAGCAGGGTTTCCGGAAGGGCGGCGCAGTTTACCTGAACGAAGGGGTTGCCCTTTCGTTTACCGTTTTCATGAATAAATTTGGCCAGAAGCCCCTTACCGGTGCCGGATTCCCCGAGGATGAGGATGTTCGAGACACCCAGCGCCCCCAGCTTCAATCCGGTTCGCAGCACCTGGCGCATTTCCTTGCTTTCAGCGATGATCTCCTGTTTTCGGAGCTCCATGAGGTTCAACTCTGATAGCTCCTGCCCAAATTTATTGGAAAGGCGACGGCTTTGCTGGAGCTGCTCTCGAAGTTCTTCAAGGTGAGTCAAATCCTGTTCAGTCGACACGACCATGGTAATCGCACCGTTGTCATCAAACACAGGCGTACTGGTGACAAGCAGGTATTTCCCGGTCTTTTGAACCCGTTG
>JAFDDL010000088.1 GCA_019310865.1 Deltaproteobacteria bacterium
AGGGATCGGTTTACAGCACCAGCACAACCTTTCTTTTCAAATTGGGGCCCATGGTTTCCCTGTGTGCAGCCATCACAGTCCTGTTGTTTCTTCCCATCGCAGGACAGCCGCCGGTTTTCTCTTTTAACGGCGATGTCATTTTCATTTTATACCTGCTGGGACTGGGACGTTTCTTTACCATTGCGGCGGCCATGGATACGGCATCTCCCTTTGAGGGCATGGGTGCGGCCAGAGAGGCGTATTTCCCAATCATATGCGAAGCCACCATGTTCATGATTTTGATCCTGTTCTATATGGTCACCGGCAAATTGCAACTGGCCGCCTATTTTTCCGGTGGCCATCCCTTGGGACTCTGGCAGGCGGCAGGATCGCCGCTGCTGTTCGTGGTCATTTCCTTTTTCATCATCCTTTTGACAGAAAATTCCAGGGTACCGGTGGATGATCCGGCCACCCACCTTGAGCTGACCATGATCCATGAAGTGATGGTATTGGATCACAGCGGACCGGATTTCGGATTCATCGAACTGGGATCTTTTTGTAAATTGTTTTTCTACTCAACGATTGTCGCCAGCCTGATTTTCCCCTTTGAGCAGGGCCACCCTGCATTGAATATGGGCATGTTTTTTGTGGTGCTTCTGCTCGTATACGTTGCCGTCGGTGTTATGGAATCGGTGATGGCCCGTTACAGAATGGACAGAGTTCCCAAATTTGTCCTGACCTCTTTTGCCCTGGCCTTTTTTGCAACCCTTATCACCCTGGAGTTTGTAAAATGAACAATCCGGTTGATCTCATATTGTCCCTTGTACTGCTGTCGTGTCTGTTTTCATTTGGGTCAAGCCGTCTCCCGGGACTGATCAAAGTCCTGGCTTTTCAAGGGGTGGTGGTATCCATTGTGCCGCTGTTTATAGACCAAAACATGACCGGCGGCGGAATCTTGTTCACCATCATTACATTGACAATTCGTGGCATCGTAATCCCCCTGTGTATCTATCTGGCCATTAAAAAAGTCGCTATCCACCGGGAAGTCGAACCCATCGTCGGGTACCATGCCTCCATGCTGGCAGGCCTTGGATTAATCGTTGGGGCAATGTTTGTCAGCCGCAATTTTGATGTTCCCGCCAGCACCAGTGTACTGCTGCTGCCCACCGCCATCACGGTTCTGGTGGCCGGAATGTTTCTGCTGATGGCCCGGAGAAATGCCATTGCAATGGTTCTGGGGTATATTATGATGGAAAACGGTATCTATCTGGTGGGAACAACCTTCTCTGCGCACGCCCGACACATCGTGGAATTCGGTATCCTTCTGGACGTTCTGGCCGGTGTCATGATCATGGCGATCATCCTTCAGAATATCAGACGAACGTTTGATGATGTGGATACTGCACGGCTTAGAACATTAAAGGAATAGGTGTTATTTCATGCTTGAATTTGTCTTTCTTGCCCCGTTTCTTGCCGGCATCGTTGCGTTTTTTCTTCCCCGAAGTCTTGGACGTCCGCTGCTGGTAATCATTGGCGCCATCCACCTAATGTTGTCCATTCTCATCTGGGTCCGTCGACCTGTGTCCATGTTCCCGGAATATTTTGCGGTAACACCTGAAGGTCTGTTGTCACTGCTGGTGATATCCTTGCTGTTTTTCCTGATTTCCATATACACATCCGGTTATCTCAAGGCGTCAAATATTAAATCCGAAAACATTTTTACCGGGTCGATGCTGTTGTTTTTGTCCACCATGACCCTGGTAACCCTCTCAGACCATATAATGGTGATGTGGATTGCCATCGAAGCGACGACCCTGGCCAGTGCACCGCTGATTTACACCCACAGGACTTCCGCGTCTCTTGAGGCCACCTGGAAATATGTTCTGATCTGTTCAGTGGGTATCGCCATGGCGCTGTTGGGCTCGGTGCTGATTACCGTTGCCATGGATGTGGGCAAGGTGGATGCACCGGTCTCATTTTCCGCTCTTACGGCAGTTGCCGGAAGCCTTGATCCCATGTGGCTGAAGGCCGGATTTGTATTCATTCTGGTGGGGTACGGTACTAAAATGGGCCTGGCGCCCATGCACACGTGGCTTCCCGATGCCCACAGCGAAGCGCCCAGCCCGGCATCGGCACTTTTGTCCGGTGTTTTGCTGAACTGCGCTTACTTAGGCATTTTTAAAACCAACAACATCATGGTAGCTGCGGGCCTGGGTGATTTTTCCGGTGCCATCCTCATGGTCTTCGGCCTTATATCCATTTTGGCGGCGGCCACCTTTATTCTAAAACAGACCGAGTACAAGCGAATGCTGGCATATTCAAGCATTGAAAATATGGGGATTATTGCCTTCGGAACGGGCGTTGGTGGGTTAGCCGCGTATGGGGCCATCATATGTCTGATCCATCACAGCCTGATCAAATCATCCCTGTTCCTAACCTCGGGCAATATTTTATTGGGCTACGGCAGTCGGCTGATTAAAGGGACAGGGAACTTGGTTAACCGCATGCCCAGGACTTTTGTGGCGTTTTTCGCAGGATTTGCGGGCATCTCCGGATTTCCGCCCTTTGGTATTTTTATTGGAGAGTTATTTATCATCGTCGGTACTTTCCGTGCCGGGCATTATGTGGGTGTCGGCATATTTATCCTGAGTATGTGCGTCATTTTTGCTGGTTTTGCCAACCAGGTTCTGAAAATTTCCTTTGATGAAACGGATGCGACGATTCAATTGACAGAAAGCGCCGGTATGGTCTGGCCCCAGTATACCTTGCTGCTGACCTCGCTGGTATTATGCTTCTGGGTCCCGGACACCCTGTACCAGACCATTATCCATGCGGTGAATTCCATCGGTGGAGGATTTTAATGAAAACGGATTTTTTAGAGATTTCAAATGGCGAGGCCATCAGTCGTAATCAGATTCCACACCTTTCATTCGATGCGTTTCACCAGGAAGCGCTGAATATTGTCGGAAACGGTGGCAATGTCGTCCACTATTTCGCTTACTCGGATGGTGGTTCCGTCAAACTTCTGGCTGTGTTAAGGACAGACATACTGCTGGTGGCAGGCTGTGATGCGCCGGAGGCCTATCCGTCATTGAGCTCTCAATGCGAACCGTTCCACATGTTTGAGCGGGAGATTGCGGAACAGTTCGGTATCCGGCCCGAAGGCCATCCCTGGCTGAAAATGGTTCGCTATCACCCCAACTACCGGAACGTGCCGGATGTTTTCGGTAACAACTACGATGAGGACATTCCGGGGAATTACGATTACTACGCTGTGGAAGGTGAAGAGATCCACGAAGTGGCCGTAGGCCCGGTGCATGCCGGGGTGATTGAGCCCGGGCATTTTCGGTTTAACTGCATCGGGGAACGGGTGCTTAATCTGGAAATCCAATTGGGATATCAACACAGGGGTATTGAAACCCTTTTAACCCAAGTTGATGCCAAACGGCTGCCGGTGCTTGCAGAAAGTATTGCTGGGGATACCACGGTTGGACACAGCCTTTGCATGGCTCAGGCCTTGGAGGCTTTTTCGTCTGCCAAACCGGATTCCGGCGCACGGGTCATCCGAACCATTGACTTGGAGTTGGAACGTATCCAGAATCATGTGGGTGACCTGGGCGCGTTGAGCGGGGACGTGGCGTTTCTGCCGCCTGCGAACTACTGTGGCCGCATGCGAGGCGATTTCTTGAATATGGCGCTGCTTCTTTGTGGAAACAGGTTCAGCAAGGGATTTATTCGACCGGGCGGCGTACTTTTTCCCATGGACAATGAAGTCCGTAACACGCTGATCGAGCGTATCCTTGAGATTAAGCCGCAGGTTAAACATGTCATCGATCTTCTTTTTTCTACATCCAGTGTCCGTTCCAGATTTGAAGATTGCGGCACTGTCAGCAAATCCGACGCTGAAAAACTGGGTCTGGTGGGCCCCGCCGGTCGGGCCTGCGGAATTCCATATGACGTGAGGCGCTGTTTTCCCACCGAGTATTACGGTAAACTTGATATCCCTGAAAATGCTGAGCCCACCGGTGATGTTTATGCCAGGGCAAAAGTAAGGGCGGATGAAGTTATGCAATCCATTGATCTTATTCAGTCAATGCTGACCGATCCGGTTGAAACCCATTGTGTTGACTCAGGCGTTGTTTCATTAACGGCATCTTCATTTGTGGTGACCATCAATGAGGCTTGGCGTGGGGAGGTGTCGCACTGTGTTTTGACCGATGCAAAAAGCAATATTCTCCGCTACAAGATTAAGGACCCCTCGTTTCACAACTGGAACGGATTGTCCATGTCTTTGCGGGATACGGAGATTTCTGATTTCCCGCTGAACAACAAGAGCTATAACCTGTCCTATTGCGGATTCGACCTATAACTAAAATATCAATCAAAGAGAAACCACAATGCTCAATACACTGAAAAATAGATTTGAACAGGGCTGCAGAACGACCCGATACCCGAAAGAAAAAATTGCATTATGGGAGCGTTACCGAGGAATGCCGCAGATTAATAAAGACGCATCTGCGGACTTGGTTTGTCAGTGTGCCGAAGCGTGTCCTCAGGATGCCATTGATGTTGAAAACAGATTAATTGATATGGGTCGTTGTATATTTTGCGGAACCTGTGAAAGAATTTCGAAAGGTCAATTTGTCTCTTTTACCCAGAACTTTGAAATTTCCGTTGCCGAAAAAGAACAATTACTCACAGACGGCACGCTTGCATCTTTGGCCGACCATTCAAAACAACACTTCAAGAAGCTTTTCGGAAGGTCTCTTCAGCTTCGCCAGGTGTCCGCCGCAGGCTGCAATGCCTGTGAAGCGGATTTAAATGTGTTGGCAACCCCATTTTTCGATCTTGCCCGGTTTGGCATCAACTTTGTGGCGTCACCCCGTCACTCCGATGGTATTGTGGTTACCGGTCCCATTTCGAGGAACATGAAAACGGCGCTTCTTAAGACATACGAAGCGGTGCCGGATCCCAAAGTCGTAATTGCCGTGGGAAGTTGCACCCTGACGGGCGGCCCGTTCAGGGGGAGCCCTGAAATCACCGAAGGCCTGGACAGCCTGTTGCCGGTGGACCTGTTTATCCCGGGGTGTCCGCCTCATCCCCTGACGAATCTACATGCACTGCTGACCTATTTTAAATAAAACTGCCTCAAATTCTCCATCCTTCTAAGGCCGAATAACGATGGTCGGATACAAACCTTCCTTATCTCCTTTTGGGTATGGCTGAATGGTGTTGAACGAAATTCTCTGATTCCTCTGAGCATGCCCTCTGTTTGCCTTTCCATCGAAAAAGGCGCCGTTCTGTTCCAGAATGTGATGAATCCGTTCTTTGAAGGCGGAAACAAAACCGGCCCCGTTCCCTTCAAATATCATGTTCCCTTTAGACAGCGTGGTGTTCACTTCTGATAAGATATTAAGGGGTATGCTGTTGACTTCGAGGTCATTTCCGTCTGTCACAAGGCCCCAGACCACGTGGCCTGCAGGGACAGTCAGCGGTTTCCGGATATCTATAATGGTATGAGGCATGATGATGGTGTCCCGGCCCACGGTAAGCCGGGAGTTCGCTTGACCCCTTAAAAAGGCATTAAACCCCACGAACACATTTTCACCCAAATCAGCTTCAATGATCTTTGCGCCATGAGCCATGATATCAAACCCCTCAAGCCGCGAGTTGATGATGTAGCACTGTTCTTGCGCGTTGGCGCCTTTGCCGAGCCACGAATTTTCGAGGTATGCACGCTGGGCGACCATGACATTTTTGCTGATATGGGTTTTGGGTTTGACTAGCGAATAACGGTTCAGCGTGCTGCTTTCAGGAACTGATGCGGGTCGTTCGATATTGACCCGGTTAAATATCTGCTCGAAGTCTTTCTTATGGTCCTCCGCGAAATCGATGAATATCCCCTGAGGTGGGATGCCTTTGGCAAAATAAATGTAATCGCGCAGGCGATCCACGGGATAGCGGTACAAGAAGCTGAACGTATCAGAATTACGAACCCAAACGGTTCCGGGATCGATGTTCAGATGATTTACCTCACCGGCCTGAATGTATGAAAACGCACCGATCACGCAATCACGCATTGTGGTCAGGTCAACCGTTGAAAAGGGTCCAAGGAAAGATCCGTGGATAGGGGACCCGTGGATATTGGCATAATGGGTTGATATGGTGTCCCTGATAAAGAATTTTTCAAGTGTTTCAGGGTCATGTGAAAAACAATGGACCAGGGTCTTGATGAGAAAGCTTTCTTCAATTTCAATCTCCTCATCCGCATCAACAGGGATTTCAACATCCTGATACTGAAACAGATCGCCTTTTTTCTTGAGTTCATCGCCGCGGATGTCGCTTTTGTAAAGGAGCGAGTTTGTCACCCGGCATTTTCCCATAAAATGGCTGCCGGACAAGTTGGAGTGCTTAAATTGAAAATTGAGTGGGTGGTGGGGCGTAATCCCGTAAAATGCATAAAACTTCGTCATCTTATTTGCTGGAATAAGATTTTGAACGAAGGGATTTACATCGTAGCCATGCTCTCGAAGATTGACATTGACGCGCTGGATAATCCTGTCAAAAAGCTTTTCTAATTCTTTCATCATTTATCCATATTTTATACGACTCGGGATTGCAATGGTCAAATGTGAGTATTTCCCCGTTGACACACAAGGGTAAATCCCGTATAGTCCGCGTCTAAAAAAAGGGCTGAATACCTTGAAGGAATAGTGTTAATTTTGAGCCACTTATTTGCATTCCAACCTTGAAAACCGGGTCCTCTCTCCGAACTGCAACGCTATGCGCCGGAAGCTGGGCCGGGACGATCTATTAATATTAGACAGGAGGTCTTCTGTGAGCGAATATCGCGTTGAGGAATTAATGGTGCAGTTGTCGGAATATGCAACGGTACCGGTGGGTTCAACCCTGTTTGATGCGGTCCTGGCCCTGGAAAAAGCCCAGGCGGAGTTCGACCACACCAAATATAAGCACCGCGGCGTCTTAATTTTGGATAAAGAAAAGCGGGTTGTCGGCAAATTGGGTCAAATGGATGTGCTGCGTGCCCTTGAACCGAAAGATGAGAATCCGGGCGAAATCGACAAACTCACCCAATTCGGCTTTAGTTCCAATTTTGTCCACAAACTGCGCAAGCAGCGGCGATTGAAGGCAGCGCCCTTGAAGGACCTATGCAGCACCGCTTCCAAATTAGGCGTGGAGGATTTCATGCAGACCCTCTCTGAGGGCGAGTTCATTGAAGAGGGCGCTTACCTTGATATGGCGATTATGCAGTTGGTCACGGGACGCCATATATCACTGCTGGTAACTCGGAACAAGGAACCTATCGGAATATTGCGCATTACCGACGCTTTCGCGGCGGTATGCCACACTATGAAATCATGTGAAATCTAAATAGCCTATAACATAGGGACCATCATGAAAGCATTGGAAAGATTGCTGGACCGGATTATTCAAAGGATAAATGTCAATTTGCGGGAACTTGATTACGACGTAAGTCCGTTTATCAAAGATCTGGTTCCACTGAATCAGATGGTCAAATTCTATGCCTTTTACGGCATTACCCCCAACCATCCCCTTGATTTTTTATTCGAACATTCCAGTCTGGCCGGCAGTTACTTTTTGGGGAAAATCCGTGCCAAAAATTCGATACTTTACAAAAGTGATATCCGGGGCGACGAACTAAAACACCAGGGTGAAGTGTTCCATTATCAAAAGTTTGAAATCCCCATAACCAGAGATGAAGGCATTGACATCGAAGACAGTTTTCTAATCAAAACGCTGGTTCATAATTATTCACACGATCCGGAAACGCTGGAAAAATTTTTCATCAGAGATACCGTTTCTACCCATTATGCCAATATTCACGGTTCTCCCATCGACGGGTGTTTTTTGGGACCGTTTGCTACCGTTGATCTGACCACCATGCGGGATTGCGTCATCGGAACCTTTTCCTATGTCCAGGCCGGCGAGGTCAATCATCTTAATGTCGATCCCGGTACTGTTTGGGTTCGGAGTCCCGACGCGTTCAATTTTTTGTATCGCTACCCCCTCAATAAATTGAACCATTACATCAATTTTATCGCAGAGAGGCCGCCCCAGGGGTACATCATGGATTTTTTGGAAAACCGCAAGGAAGGTTTTCAGCGTGTTTTTGATGTGGTCAATATTGAACAGCCCATTCCCATTCCCGACAGCGCCTCGTTGGATCGTTATGCGCTGGTCAAACCCAAGACTCATATCGGCGAAAATGTCCTGGTCGCCCAGCGCGCCTATCTTCAAAATGCGTGGCTCGGCAAAGGCGCCAACGCACAGGAACAGTGCTACATCATCAACTCGCGGCTTGAAGGATTTGATATCACGGCTCATGGCGCCAAGATCATTGAGGCCAATCTGGGTGAAAATGTGTTCGTGGGATTTAACTCCTTCCTAAGGGGTCGACTGGACTCCCGGCTTACCGTAGGCCAGGACACCATCATCATGCCCCATACCATCATCGATATCAAAAAACCATTAACCATACCGCCCGGCCACCTGGTCTGGGGGCTGATTACGAATCCGCGAGAGCTTGAAACCAATAGCATTGCCCTCAAAGACTTATCCAAGGTCAATGATGGCCTGATAAAAGGCAATATGTCTTTTGAAGGGAGCGGCGCTGGTTTTGTCACCGCTTTCAGCGAACGCCTTCATCACATATTAGAGGTCAACGGGGCTTTCTTTGACGGCAAGAAAAACAGGGGACATGCCCAAAAGAACCAGAACATCTCCTTTAATACGATCCAGCCTTACCCGGACGGCGAATTGCAGGGGCTGTATCCGGCCATCGTGATTCAACCCTGACCCGGACAAGCCTTGACCAAAACAATAGCGGAATTCAACTCAAGCTGAATCTTGAAAATGACCGGTTTGGTAATTGATCTACCTTAAAATCAACCTGCGTTAAACATTTAGCTGGGCATTGTCGCGGCTTGAATAGGATCTTGAGACAGGAAGTGGTCTAATTTTTTTTAATTCATTTGAACTGGACTGCTTTGCAAAATATAAATCCCACCGGAGTTGGAGGTTCATCCAAAAATCGGGGGAGAGCCTGAAAAATTTTGCAAGCCTTAAGGCAGTTCCGGGAGTGATGCCTCTGCGACCATTTACAATTTCGTTAATGCGCTGATATGGAACGTGTAATGAATTCGCCAATTCTCTCTGGGTAATCCCCATGGGTTTTAAAAATTCCTCTATCAGCATTTCGCCCGGATGCGTTGGCGTCCTGTGTGTTGGTATGCGAATCATTTTGTGCTCCTAAATATATTATTACACATGATAATCGGTTATTTCGACATCTGTCGGACCATTGGGACTCCATTTAAAACATATACGATACTGTTGATTGATTCGAATGCTATATTGTCCCTTCCGACTTCCCAACAATGATTCAAGCATGTTGCCTGGTGGAGTACGAAGCTCTGCAAGTGTTACAATGGAATCAAGTCGATCAAGTTTCCGCGAGGCGACTTTCCACCATTTTTTTGGGCAGGCTCTCATCGCCAGCTTGGTTGCCTTACCATTAAAAATATCTTCAGCCGCATTGTTTTTAAAGGACTGTATCATGAATACCTAATATCACGGATATCATGCTATATCAAGCGATTTCGATGATCATTTCGTATTAGACCCCAGCGCAGCGATGATACCTTTACAGGGGGCCTCAACTGTCGGGGCATCCGATCGGGGGAATAAAATCCTTCGAACTCCTTGAGGATGCCCGTTGCTTGTACCCGGTACGCCATTCTTCCGGTCACGGATTGCCGCTTGCCGCCCAGGTGAATCCGAAAAAGTTTAAATTGTTATTTCTGGATGTCGGCCTTATGCAGCGAGCGTTAGGACTGGATGTCGCACTACACATGGAAAGAGATATTATGACGGTCAACCGGTTTCTCAATGAGCACCCGAGAAGTTTGCTTGCCATCCGTTTTTCCCTGCATGAACTATCATGGCATGACAATGTTCTTTCCATCCCGTTATACATGGCAGATCAATGGTCACGCCTCGATTGTACCGAGCAGCACCTTTCCTTTGCCCGTGGCTTCGGATTCAGAGAGCAACGGTTTGAGAATATCCATGGCATTATGCATGGCACTCGCACAATGCAATACTTCGGGAATGAACATTTCACCGGCCTTGAAGCGCCGCCCCACGACATCCATCCCGCAGAGCAGCTCTTTCTCGAGTATTTTATCGGGGGACAGACCCTGGTCGAGCGCCTTTTTCGTTAAGCTGACGACCGAGT
>JAFDDL010000089.1 GCA_019310865.1 Deltaproteobacteria bacterium
ACCCCGAGGAACGAACCCCGAAGATGATCCTTTCCTATCTGAAAAATCATGGGATCGATATAGTGGAGATTGTGGGCGGGGCCCCGGAACCGATGGGAGAAATGCCGACGGACGTTTATGGTCAGGTTGTTTCCATTGATGCGGCCGCGCATCCCAAACAGCTCGTGAAAGCCCTTCTGGGTGCGCTGGACGTCAACTATTCAATGGATGTCCCGATATCTTTTCCCTATGCGGGCATGCAGATTGAGGCCCGTTCGAATCTGGTCGGCAGACCGGACGGAACATCGTTGTTGATCGATTTCGGCGATCTTTACGGGGATGCGATGGCGGCCATTGAAAAGGCCGGTTTGCATGTGGTTCAAATTCAGTTCGGCGAAGCACCGGGCAGCTTGATCCCAAAACTGCTGAAAGCATTGGGACTGATCTGCCAAACCGATCCGACATTCAGCGCTGCAAAACGGGCAGGTGATTTCAACACGCGCATCACCATTCCGGGATTTCTGGCGCTGGATCATAACGCCCCCAAGGCGCTATTGTCGTGGGTGAAGATCGATGCGCATCTGGTACATTTTTTTCAATCAACGGGTATCCAGGTCATCGAATTGGATGCCACTGGCGGATCACATGCCGGGAAACACACGTCAGTGAAGCCAGGTCGATCCGAACGATTCGCAACCGGTGACCATTAACCAGAAGAGACCATATCGATGATAATAAGAAAAATTATGAACACGTTGGGTTTTGGACTGATTCCGTTATTCTGCTTGGGATTATTTACCGGCTGCCAGACAACTGCCGGCAATGAAACGATGCTGCGCCAGGCCACTGCCGCCAGAAATCTCGGTGAAGCCTATCTGCTCCAAAAAAATTACACCATGGCGCTTCACGAATTTCTCAAGGCGGAAAAACTCAACCCCAAAGATCGCCTGTTGCAAAATGATCTTGGCCTGACCTATATGGGGAAAAACCGTCTGGATCTGGCTGTGACACATTTCAAAAGAGCCCTGGCGTTGCGGCCGGATTATGCGCCGGCTAGAAACAACCTGGGCACCGCCTATATGGCACAAAAGGATTGGGATGCGGCCATTAAAACCTTCAAGCAGGTGACCGATGATCTGCTGTATGCCACACCCCATTATCCACTTTCCAATCTGGGCAAAGCCTATTATTATAAAAAAGATTTTGCATCCGCCGAGATGTATTATAAAAAGGCCTTGGAACTGGCGCCGGGTTTTGTGAACGCACTTTATGGGCTGGGGCGAACGTACCTGGCCATGGGGCAAGTGCGTGGCGCCGTTGATCTGTTTGAGCGAACCGTTGCTGCAGCACCGCGATTGGCCGAAGCCCACCTGGAACTCGCCCATGCCTATCGGTTGTCGGGGGAAATAAAAAACGCCCGGGATTCCTTTTCCCGGGTGCTGAAGCTGGCGCCGAATACGTCTCCGGCAAGGGAGGCCAAGGCTGCATTGGAGAAGTTGCGATAGGCGATATGAATTAAGACCCACTGAAAAGCAAAAGCCCCC
Organism: Deltaproteobacteria bacterium; assembly: GCA_019310865.1. Next base: position 1,524 of record JAFDDL010000089.1, read on the forward strand.
AAAAAACAGAGGGGGCTTTTCTTTTATGTAAATGATTTGTTATTCGACGGAGCCGGAGGCCACGATATAATCGGTCGTGATGCTCGACAATGACCCTTCCCACTTTACAGAGACGGTGATGGTGGCCGTTTCAGGTTTGACTTGATCGGGGCTGCTGTCCTGAATCCAAAACCAGAACTCGATCAGGCCTAGATGGCCGTCTCGTGTGGGTCCGATAGCGCTGCTGTTTAAAAACTCGCTATTGATGGCCCCGACCACCTTTCCCTTGTCGGTGGAAATGGTCACCGTCGACCCGGGTGTAAGCGGGTTGCCGTTTCGGTCGCAGACGATTACCTTGATGAGTTGAGACCCGCCATTTGGCACGTCGAATGTGGTTGTGTCGGCAGCCACGATTGCCTCTCTGCCCGTGATCAGTATTTTGAAATTGGCAAAGATATTTTTATCCCCGTCCCAGACGCCGTTGGGTCCGTCCCACACTCCGTTGCCCGTTCCCGAGTCGATGTATTCTTCAAACGGATCTGCAGTTCCGTTATCCCGAACGCCATCGTCGTTGTAATCGATGTAGGGATCATCATCGGTGTCAATGATGGTTTCTCCTGGATCATAAATGCCGTTCGCATTGGCGTCCTGGAAATGCTCCTCACCTTTCACGTATACCATCACCGAACAAAGGCCGTCGCGGGGGTGACCGGAAAGCGTGACGCCGTAGGTTTGCTGGATATAGGTTTGAAGTTGGGTTTCCCATGTTTCCGGCGCCACATCCTCCACCGGTGGAATGTTCACGGCAATGGGCGTCTGGGTGCGGGCGATCGATGTGGCGGTGCCGTTTTCGCCGACGGTAACATCGCTGGTATCGATGGCAAGACCGATTTCCGAGACGAATGAAACGGTGGTACCCGGTAGCATGTTATAGTTACCGAACCGGTCCGCCAGAAAGGCGGTGATTTCGGTTTCCACCCCCTCTTCTTGAAGCCCGGGCAGGTTAAGAATCGTTGCCGCCGCCCCGAATCGCTTTGCCGACGGCACGCCGCCGCCGATGGAAACCACGGATGACTGGGCCGTGATGGGATCATCGCCCGGGATTGAAATAGTGGCCTTCACCGTCACCGGACCGGCCACCGTGCCGCTGTGCAGGATGACCTGGGCAACTCCGTTGGCATCCGTAGAAACGTCGATTTCATCCGGGGTGCCATCAGAAGACGGATCGATGTATTCCCCGCCGTTGGGACCTGCCATGACAAAGGAGACGGTTACGTTTTCTTGCGGGTTGCCGTTGCTGTCTTTGACAATGAACTGGATGGTGGATGTTTCCAGACCACCGCTGCCCTGGAGCGCAATCCGCTGGGGGTCGGCAGAAGAAAATTCGATGGCGGCCGGCGGCGCCTGGAGAATGGTCAGGTCCACCTCTTCCGTAACGCTTCCGCTGCCGGCGGTCAATATGGCGGTTGTCGAAATGTCCGCGGCTTCAAAAGTTGTGGTTGCCAGGCCGCTGTTGGTGGTGGCCGTTGCGGAGGTGAAGGCTCCCAGGCTGCTGTTGGTTACCCCAAACAAAACAGGTGTGCCGTCTTCCACCGGGTCCTGGTTGACATCCAGTACCTGGGCCGTGACCGTCGCGGTTCCCTGGACCAGAATGGCAGTGGGATTGACGCTGAGAATGATATCATTCGGGACGGCCCCCCCAAGAATGGTAACAGCGGCCGGCGTATCGCTGGTGACATCGCTCGCAGTGGCGGTTACGGCCACTTCCCCGGAGGTATCCCTTGCCGTGAGCGTGACCGGGGCTTCTCCGTTTTCATCGGTGGTCATGGTGCTGGTCAGAAAGGCGAGCGTCGGTTTGTCCAGGGTAAACAGGACCTCCACATTGGCGATGATATTGCCGCTGGCGTCATAAACGGTCGCTGTAATGGTCGTGGTTTCACCGGGATTGATGGCATCCGGTGAGGCCGTGATGGAAACCGCCGAAACGGTCTGGGTTGTATCGGTGTCCCCGCCGCCATTGGTGTCATCAGCCGGCGTTCCCGATGAATCGGAACTGCAGCCGACAAATGCAATCAATGAAATCACCATGAGAATGATTAAAATGCCCGGTAGAATACGCCGTTGTTTCATAGGTCTTTCCTTTCCTGAACGCCTTGGGTCTGTATTGATTTAATCTGACATACAAAAGAAAACCACAACGCTTTTGGCAGCGTGTGGTTCCCTTCATATGATTTCTCCTTGGACATTGAAATGTGTTATTCCATCCCCCGCTGGGCGAGCTGGACGATCTTGGGAGTAATGAAAATCAGCAACTCCCGCTTGTCATGAGTCCCTTTTTCAGAACCAAACAGCCATTTCAGCCCCGGTATTTTCCCGACACCCGGGAATGAAGCGTTACTAGTTGTTTCCGATTCCTTGAGAATACCGCCGATTACGATGGTGTCGCCGTCATTGACCAGCAGTTCTGTTTCCGCCTCATTGGTGTTGATGGACGGTACGTTTTGGAAAAACGTGCCGATATCGTTTTTGGTGATGAAGATCACCAGCGAGACCCGGTTGTCAGGTGTGACATGGGGGGTGACCTCCAGCAGCAGATCGATACTTTTAAATTTGACCGACGAACCGCCGCTGTCGTCTCTTTCCAGATATCCGACCTCGACCCCCTGCTTGATTCTCGCCTTTTTGTTATCTAACGTGACAATTTTGGGTGCGGAAATGATTTTACCCTGTCCGTTGGACTCGATGGCGCTGAGCCGTGCATTCAAAACCAGGGGCGTGCCTGCGATTCGGGTGAAGGAAAATCCGAGGCTGGAATTGCTGGCCGCCGGAAAGTTCATAACGGAATCCCAGTTGACCGTTCCGCCGAGAAAGTCTTTCTGTGCGGAGCTGGCGATATTCCAGTCAATTCCCAATTCGTTGGAAAATTCTGAATTGACCTCAACGATCCTCGCTTCGATGATAACCTGGGGCGTTACCTTATCGAGCTGCTGAACGATCCGTTTTGCCTGTTCAATTTTCGACTGGATATCCGTAATGATGATCAGGTTGCTTCGGTTGTCCACGGCGGCCTTGCCGCGCCCGTCGGTCAGGATGTTTTCGATATGCGGCAGAACTTCGGCGCTGGCATTGGAATAGTTAACCGGGATGTATTCGGTGACCAGCGGTTCCAATGCCAATTCCTGCTCTTTGCTTTTCTGAGCGGAAACCAGTGCGGCCTGGCGCTCGTTCTCTTCTTTGGCCAATGTTGTCAGGGTGGCGACTCTGATGATATCGCCCTCCATGACCTGCCCGAGTTGATTCATCTTTAAAACCAGGTCCAGCACCTGATCCCAGGGGACCGGCTTTTCAAAAGAAAGCGTTACCGTCCCGGATACATCTTTATCGATGGCAAAATTTTTACCACTTATTTCGCGCAGGATGCGAAACACATTTTTAATATCCGTCTCGTAAAAATCGAGTGCAATCTTTTCGCCGGTGTAAGTTTTGCTTTTTTGATGGGTTCGCGTCACGGCATTGTCTTCAACACCGGGTTCAATCATGCCGGCCGGTTTCGCTTTGGTTTTCATGCCGACGGCTTCCTGGACCGGTGTTCCGGCCGGGGCCTGTTCAAGGGCTGCCTCCCATGCCGGAAGTGAGCGATTTTCCATCGGCTTTGGGGCGATGGTGGATGCTTCAAAGTGGACCATGATCAGATTGTCGGTTTCCTCAACAAAATAAGGCACCGATTCGCGAAGCTCGATGGTAAATACCGACACGTCAGGCGCATCGGGTTTGCTCATGGGCATGATCCGGTCCACGGCGCTTTCAAATCGGGTCGTTATCAGGGGACGTTCCCGGTAGTCGGGAAGCCTGGTGTTGAAAAGGGTCAGGTAAAGCAGCCGATCACTCGATTTTTCCAGTTTATATTCAGCGGGTTGGGTGGTGCCGATGAGAACGGATGATTTTCCGTTTTTCTCACTTGCAAAATCGATTCGGTTCACCCATCCCGGGGGCATTGCCGGTGTGGTTTCTTCGGCGTCGTAAAATCGGCTTTGTTCTAATGTATCGTCGGGTGTATCGTCGGGTGTATCGTCAGGTGTATCGATTTCAGCGTGTTCGGCTAACTGCATGGCGCCGCCCACTTGAATCCTCAGACCGGTTTGGGTGGGTATAGCCGAATAGTCGTTCAGAAAGGATGCGTGGGTATCGACCACCAGCCGGATTTTATTCGGATGGGAAAAATGACGGACTTGTCGAATCCATTGGTTGTCCACCTCGATAGACTTCTCGCCCCGGTAGGGACTTTGCAGATTCGGAAACTCAAACACAATCCGAGGCGGATCGGGCAGCGTAAAGGAAGAAAAATCCTGAATCATTCCGTCTGCCGTGATATCTATGATTGACAGGTTGTCCGTTTCCCTTGTCGATACGGATTCGAGTCGGGTTGCCAACACAGTTGGTGATGCCATGGGTGTTTCTTGAATTTCCGCTGCGACCGGCGGCAACGCATCTTCCGGTACAACCGCTATTTCCGGTTCCACCTCTGCCGCGTCCGTGGAAGAAGCCTCATTCGTAGCAATTATCGCGGATGCCGGCTTGGGAAAAGACAGCTACAAGCCGTTTCCGTCACGGTCCACGGAGTAGGTGACATCCTGGTTCAGTGATATCTCAACGCGAACGGTTTGCCCGGCGGTTGTGAGCTGCGAGGCCTTAATGGCCTTGATGGTCATATTGTCGAGTTGTTGGATGTTTTCAACCGGTCCCAGCGCAGTTTCGGGAAAATAAAGGACCACACCGAGTGGTGACGGCTGCTTTACGGATGTATAGGTAAGCAGACGACTTCCGAATATTCGGACATAAGTGGCCGTCTCATCTTCGGCGGTCCGAATTTCCGTAATCAGCTTCGGCTCAGGGGCTCTTTCGACCTCCTGGTAAACTTGCTGCGGTGGCGCTTTTTTGGGCCCACATCCCCCTGAAACCATTGCCAGGATGACCAGAGACAGGGGTAGCAACCTAAACTTTCTCAGACGTTTGATCAGGCACTTCATTTTATTCTTCTCCAGGGGGTTTTTGAAGTTTAAGTTCTTTTTGACTTTTTTTCGGCCGTCCAAAGATATCTTCGGCCAGTTCCTGAACAAGCAATCGATCTCTTTCGATCTTGGTGACCTTGCCCGAGTGTATGCCGATATGGGTACCGTTGGTAACGATATATCCTTTACCGGTTGCATCCTGCACCAGGGCTTTGTTGCCGGAACCTGCCCGGATAATGCCGACCAACTTAAGTTGACTCAGGTCGATTTTTTCAAGTGGGGTAAGCGGTCGTTTCGGTTCGCCCAGCCGGGTCTTACCGAAATCTGTGACCCGGTCCTTGATGAGCGGGTCAAACGGATCGATTTTCCCTTCCGGATTGTACCGACGGCTGGTGTCGGTAATCCGGGTCCTCAGAGAGATCACGGGCGCTATTGTGGAAGCCGCTTCCTTGGCGGTTTCTGATTTAGCGCTTTGGGTGATGTCAGACGGTTCCTTCGGGGCGATTGCCCTGGAATGATCCATCGGTTCGGATTTCAGCTCGGAAACCGTTTTTGCTTGCTGGGCAGCGGTTAACGGAGATCCGGCTGCCGGTACCGGTTTTTTTGTGTCGGTGACTTTTGGTGGCGCCGCCGCTTCTTTCAGGTTGATTTTCTGCTTGACGATTGCTGGTTTGGGCGGTGGCGGGGCTGGTTCATCCTTGCAGCCCCACAGGCTCAGCAGAAGACAAACACTGATTATCATGCATCCAATGCCAAAACGTTTATTTATTGTGGATGACTTCATGGAAATCCTTATCTTCTACGGGTTCTTCGGTTGCTCTTTTTAGCGGTCGGTTCTTTTTCAACCGACTCCACAAATTTATAGGTAACCGCTGTGCACGAGGTGTCGAGGACAGCGCTTTTTTGCCCGCCCTTCATTTGGATGTCCTGAATATTTACAAGACGGAACAGTCGTGACACATTATCAAAAAAAGTGGCCACATTATGATAGGTGCCGGCAACCTTTATGGCAACCGGAATTTCCGCATAAAAATCCTTGACGATCTCCGATTTAGGCTGAAAAAGAACAAACTCCAAACCGGCATCCTGGCCTGATTGTGAGACACTTGCCAGCAGAGACGGTATCTCTTTCTTTTCCGGTAACACCTTTTTGGCGATGAGAAAGTCTTCTTGGGCCTTCTTCATTTTTTCACGGTACTCGTTTAACTGAGCCGCTTTTCTTTTGGCGGTCGCCAGCTGTTGCTCAAGGGATCGATGTGACGTTTTCAGAGAATCGATTTGCTTAATCTTCGGTAGATAGGAAAAATATACAAATCCGCCGATAAGCAGCAAGAGGGCGCCGACGCAGATTAAAATGCGCTGCAATTTGGATAACTGCTCGACCTTTTCAAAAAATGGCGCCAGGGAGTCCATGACAGAAGTTTTCATTTGGATGCCGCCTCGTTCATTGCCTCAGTATCGGTTATCGCCTTCAGGCAGGTGATTTCATAACTTTTTAGATCTATCCCGTCTTTGACCGATTGTTTTTTCAAGCTGTTTAAACTGACAGTCGGAAAAATGCCGGATTCCTCAAGACGGGTCATAAAATCAGCCACTGTTTTATTGTCAATGGCAATTCCCTTAATGGTGACCGACTTAGCCATAGCCGAAAAACTCGTGAACCACATCCGTTTTTCAATCACCATTTGTGTCATGGCGTCCAGAAGTTCAACCGGTGCCTTTCGATCCTTTTTAAGCCCCTCGATGACCTGGGTTTTTTGCCCCAGGGCGTCGAGTTCCTTCTTGATTAGATCTACCTCCTTGGCGTCCTTTTGGGTGGCGTTGAGCGCCAGCGTTGTCTGGTTAATTTGCTGGTGTAGGTTATCGATCTGTTTGGACCAGTAGCCTGTTAAATAATAAAGGCCGGTTGCCAGGCAAAAAAGCGACAGCAGGAAAATGGACACCTGTTTTCGGATATTTTCTCTTTGCCGGGCCGCACGAAACGGCAGGAGATTAATTCGTATCATTTGTCATCGACTCTTCGTAATGCAAGCCCCATGGCAATGGCCGCCTGGGGTGCAACCTGTTGCAAGTAAGATGCATCGTGTTTATGATTGCCTATATCGATATTTTCGAAAGGGTTGATGATTTCGATCGGTAATTCGGTTTCCGTCGAAAGGAGTTCCCTTAACATATTCATATTGCTGCCACCACCGCCCAGAAGGATTTTATCGATTTCGCGATCACCAAGAGAGGAATAAAAGAAATCCAATGCACGTCTGATTTCCGTCACCCATTCTTCCGCAAAGGACGACAAGATAGACGTGACATTCGCCTCGCTGATGCGATCGTCGGAGTTGCCGGATTTAATGCGTTCGGCATCCTGAAAAGAACATTCCGATTGAGACATGATTTCATGATTGATCTGGCTGCAGCCCAGCGAGATGTCCCGCATAAACAGAGATGTTGTGCCGGATAAAATGTTCAATGATGTTTTGCTGGCACCGATATCGAGCAATGTTACCGGGATTTCGTCGGTTTCATCCGCTGTTTCGCCTGTAGATAGATAATTGGTTTCGTAGATATTTTGCAAGGCAAAGGCATCCACATCGATGATGCTCGCATGCCGTCCGGCTGATTGGACCACCGATAAATAATCGTCGATTAAATCCTTTTTGGCTGCCACCAGAAGCACGTTCATCTGGTTCGGGTTGTTTTCATTTTCGCCTAGAATTTGAAAATCAAGGTTCACATCGTTGATATCAAAAGGGATGTATTGCTCTGCTTCGAAATGAATTGTTTCCAGCAGCTGCGCTTCCGTCATGGTCTGGACGTTTATTTTTTTTACAATGATGGAATAACCGCCAATGGATACAGCCACCTTTTTTTCTTTGATATGGTGGTCCTTAAAAAGCGTTTTGATGGCATCGGAAACACCGTCCCTGTCCTTGATGATGCCGTCTTCAATCAGGTTCGGTTCCAATTCGAGCATTCCGAACTTTTTAAGCGCCCAACCGGTCTTTGCGGTTTCCATTTCCGCAACTTTAATGCACTGGGACCCGATATCCAATCCTACCAAGTGGTCTTTTTTTGCAAATGCCATGATTTACTCTTGATCGCCGAAAACTTTGTTTTTATCCGAAAGGTCAAGACCCAGTGCCAAAATGATTTTCCGCATGGTTTCCATTCGGCATGGGTGCCCCGTTTCGATGCGGGTGATCGTGATCGGTGATACGTTGGCCTTTCGTGCAAGCTCGGATTTGCTCATCAGCATCGATTCTCTTATTTGCTTAAGAGCGTTGCTGTCTTTTGGCGTCACTTCTTGTTGCATGCTGTTCATAGGTGTTTTTCTTTTTAATAGTTATAAAGGCACCTACCATATCCATTAGGCTTATTTTTCTCGCAATTTAAATGAAATGTCAAGTAAATTATATATAAATTATATATAAATTTGATTAAACATTCTATATTGTGGTGTATTTTGTTTTATATGTCTATATATTGTGTTTTTGATTTTTCTGCAATATTTTTATAGCTGAATTGTACACCCAATGGCCGGCAAAAAAGGTTCACGGTTCCGGGTTCAAAGTTTCAGTTTCAGGTGTATTAACCTTAAACCCAAACCCTAGTTGGTGTCCATCCAGAAATAGGCAAATTCGATGTCTGCGCTTATCTGGTTGAGATCAAGGCTTGCGAAAAATTTTACCACAGGCATATGGTTGATATCGGAGTCTTCGCTTACCTCC